>NZ_CANPVO010000038.1 GCF_947581785.1 Candidatus Palauibacter polyketidifaciens
CCCGCGCGCGTACCGGGCCGTGGCCGCGCCGAACTGACGACCCCGGTGAAGATGGAGACACCACGCTGGAACCTCAGCTATGGGGGCCGGGGTCAGAGGTCGCGGCGGCGGAACAGGATGAAGGCGATGCCGACGAGGAGCGTCGTCCAGGCGGCGGCCGTGACGAGGTGCCACGCGGGATCCACCGCGGGTGGCGGTGTCCGGCCCGCGGCCTCGACGGCGGCGGCGTAACGCTCGTAGGCGGTGGCGTCGTAGTTGCGGAATTCCAGGAGCGGGAAGGTGTTCGAAAACGGCAGGTAGTCGAGCCAGCCGGTGTAGTCCGGCAGGAAGCGGCGGACGAGCGCGGGCAGCATCCCGGACTCGATCGGGCCGATCCAGAGGAACCATACGGCCAGCGCCGCTCCCGTCCTGCGGATTCCGAGCGACAGCAGGAACGCGAGCGCGGCCACGCTCAGAAACGCCAGCCCGAGCCCTCCGGCCGCCTGAAGAACGGACAGCGGGACGAGCGGCCCCTCGGCAGTGGCGAGATCGGTCCGAATCAGAGCGAGCAGCGTCGGGATCGCCACGTGGACACCGATGAAGGCGAGCCCCACGACGGGCAGCAGGAGCGATTTTCCCCAGAACCACTGGGACTTGGAGAGGCCGTCGATCACGTTCTGCCGCGCGGTCCGCCAGCCGAACTCCGTCGCGGACAGCAGCACGAGCGTGAGAGCGGCGAAGATCACGACCATGGTGGATTCGTCCCCGAACACGGCGGTCCAGATGTCGGGGAGCCGGAAGCCCTCGCTGCGCTCGAGGAACGGTTGGCCGTGGTTCATGAGCGTGAAGAACGCGTAGAAGCCGAGGGCGATCCAGAAGGCGACCCGCTTCCTCGCCTTGAACCACTCGTTGCGCAACAGCACGCCGAACGCCCGCGCGCCCTTCATTGGATCTCTCCGAACCCCTCGGGCGTGCCCGTGATCTCCATGAAGGCGTCCTCCAGCGATTGCCGTTCAAGAGACAGGTGCGAGGCGTAGATCCCGCGCCCGGCAAGGAAGCGGTTCAGTTCGGAGAGCCCGGCGCCTCCGACCTGCACCAGGACGCGGTCATCCTCGACCCGCGCATGGCCCGCGCCCTCGAACTCCGACACGGCCTGCCGAAGCGCCTCGACGTCCCCGTCGGCGGCCACCGCGGCCACCGTTCGGGCGGAGGTGAGTTCGTCCACGCTCCCCTCGCGGACGAGACGGCCGGTCTCGATGATCGCGACGTGAGTGCAGGTGCGTTCGACCTCGTGCAGCATGTGGCTCGAGAGGAAGATCGTCTTCCCGCGGCCGGCGAGTTCGCGGATGATGTCGCGGATCTCCCGCTGTCCCGCCGGATCGAGTCCGTTGGCCGGCTCGTCGAGGATGATGAGTTCCGGATCGCCGATCATCGTGGCTGCCAGGGCGAGTCGCTGCTTCATGCCCAGCGAACACGCCTTGAACTTCGTCTTCCGGCGCGAGGCCAGCCCCACGATTTCGAGCACCTCGGCGATGTCCGCCTCGTCGCTCCCCTTCACCCGGGCCACGACCCGCAGGTTGTCCCGGCAGCTCAGGTAGGGGTAGAAGTTGGGGTATTCGAGCGTGGCGCCGATCCGCTGTCGCGCGGCGTGCAACTCGGCGGGCGTTTCCCCGCCGAACAGTCGGAAGGAGCCGCCCGTCGGGTTGATGATCCCGAGGAGCATCCCGATGGTCGTCGTCTTGCCGCTTCCGTTCGGCCCCAGGAAACCGTAGACCTGCCCGGCTTCCACCTGGACGGAAAGCTCGTCGACGGCGAGCGTCCCCGCTCCGCGCAACGCGGCGTATCGCTTGGAGAGTCCGTCGGTTTCGATGATCGTCATGTGGGGTCCCGTGGCGTTTCACCGCCGGTGCGCTCTTCCAGCTGCCGCCGGAACAGTTCCGCCTCGGCGAGCTGATCCAGGAGTTCGCCCCGCTCCCGGTGCTCGCCTTCAAGCTGCTCGATCCGCTCCGTCAGCCGGGCGATCGTCTCGCGGTCCCGCCTCATCGGCCCCAACGCTTCCGCCAGATCCCGCACCAGCGGCCGCAGGGCGAAGTGCGTCGCCATCGCAAGAACCGGGATGCCGATCGTGAAGAAGATCGCGACGATGGCGATGATCATCTCTTCCATATCTCACCCCTGCGCATGCGCTTCATGCGGCATAAGAACGGAACGCATGGCGCGGTGGTTTCGCGAGGACGGAATCCGCCCCCGCGAGGAGCGGCGGGGTTAGCGGGGAGGCCGGCGGCCGAGAATGCCCCGGCCCCACACGTTGTTTCCGCGGTTCACGTCCGGCAGCACGCCGTCCGGGTCGATCTGGACGTTGCGCACGGGCCCGCCGGGCACCTCCAGCACATAGGTGCCGTCCGCCTCCCAGGCCTCCACCGGAACCTCATGTCGGTGCTCTTCCCCGTCCCGGAAGAGGATCCGCACCTCGAGCGGCATCGGGATGCCTCCACGATTCTCGAACACGACCCGTGTCGTATCCCCCAGGCGCGTCACGGAGGCGATCGCCTGGTCGAGGATCGCGTCCTCGTAGATCCAGCCCCTGAAGAACCAGTCGAGATCCTGCCCCGACACGTCCTCCATCGTGCGGATGAAATCGGCCGGCTGCGGGTGCTTGTACGCCCAGCGCCGGATGTACTCCCGGAAGCCCTCGTCGAACACCTCGGGCCCGAGGATCTCCTCGCGCAGCAGGACGAGCACCGCGGCCGGCTTGTTGTAGGCGAGAACCCCGATGTCCGCTTCCGGAATGCTGTCGGCCGGCGTGTACACGGCGTGAGTCGGGAGGCGCGTGTCCGTCGCGATCTGGGCCGGGGACATGAGTTGGCCCAGGATCGGCTCTCCACCCGCGAATTCGATGCCCGAATAGTAGTTGATGAAGGTGTTGAACCCCTCGTCCATCCACGCGTACCGGCGCTCGTCCGAGCCCACGATCATCGGGAACCACGTGTGTCCGATCTCGTGGTCCGTGACGGAGAAGAGGAAGGCGCCGCGGGACCGCCAGGAACAGAAGACGATCATGGGATACTCCATCCCGAGGGCGAGGCCGGCGACGTTGATGGCGACGGGATACGGATAGCGGAGCCACTGCTCGGAATAGTACCGGACGCTGTGGCGGAGATATTCCGTGGAGCGCTCCCAGCCGCTGCTCGCGGGCCCGCCGATGCTCTCCTGCGGGTAGGCGGACATGATGAGGACGTCCTCCCAGCCGGCGGCGTCCCAGACAAAGCGGTCGGACGTGGCCCACGCAAAGTCGCGCACGTTCTCCGCGCGGAAGCGCCACGTGAGCGGGGTCTCGCCGGGGGGCCGCGTGTGATCCTCCCCGGCTTCGTCCGGCCCGATGATGTGGACGGTCTCCTCGGAGAGGCGCGCCTCCGCGAGCCGCTCGCGCTGCATCGGCGTGAGGACATCGTCGGGATTGAGGAGTTCTCCCGTGGCGACGACGACGAAGTCCCGCGGGACGGTGAGTTCGACTTCAAAGTCGCCGTACTCCAGATACCACTCGCCCTGCCCCAGGAAGGGAGACTGGTTCCACCCGTTCACGTCATCGTACGTGAAGACGCGGGGATACCACTGCGCGAGCTGATAGATGATCCCGCCCCGGATGTCGAGTTGTCCCATGCGGTCGCCGCCCGTCTCCGGGATCTCGAACGCGAAATCGATCTCGACCTCGAGCTGGCTGCCGCCGGGAGGGAGGGGTTCGCCGAGGAGGATCTCCATCATCGTGTCCTCGGTCCGGTACTCGGGGACCGTCATCTCGCCCTCGAGGTCGGCGCGGACGCCCGAGATCACGAAACCGCCGTCCTTGAAAAAGCCGCCGTGGCGCACGTCCCCGCCGAGTTCCTCCGCCCTCTGCGCCCCGTAGCTGGTTTCCCGGAAGAGGTTCTGGTCGAGCTGCACCCAGAGACTCGTGAGCGAATCGGGGCTGTTGTTCGTATAGGTGATGCGTTCCGTGCCTTCGATGCGGTCGTCGTCGAGTGTGACCCGGATGTGGTAGTCGGCCCGCTGCTGCCAGTAGGCTTCGCCCGGGGCGCCGGCGACATCCCGGAACTCGTCGGGCTCGGGGAGATCGAGGGGTGCGAAGGCGCCCGCCGGGTCGAAGATCCGGCGCAGGGAATCGCGGCGCGCGAGTTCGGCCGCCTCCGCCGCCTCACGTTCTTCTCGTTCATCTTCCTGCGCCGCCAGCCCGCCGTACGGTGACGGATGGGACAGCTGCGGCAGGACCGGCGTAAGCACCGCGAGCAGCATCACGGCGGAAAACGTGCGTGCCCCCCGTCCAGTCGCTCTCATCGAATCTCCCTGTCCCTCACCATGTTCATGGCCGTTCTTCTCACGCGATCCTCATTGGCTGCCGCTGCCCGTAGGAAAGGGTACGCCAGAGCCACTCCAGGGGTCCGAAACGGAACCGCGCGAGCCACCACGGCGACCACGCCAACTGGAGCCCCCAGATCGCCACGACGATGCCGACGCATCCCGCGCCCCCCACCCGCTCGAACAGGCCCAACCCGTGGCCATAGAAGACGAGCGAGCACAGTACGCTCTGTGCAATGTAGTTCGTGAACGCCATGCGACCGACGGCGGCCAGGCGCAGCCGAGCCCGAGCCAGCCGCCCGGTTCGAGCCAGGAGCATCACCAACCCCACGTAGCCCAGAAAGACACCGACGGAGCCGACGTAGTTGAAGAGGGTCCCTCCGAGCTTCGACTGCTCCCAGGCGAAGCCGGCCTCCACGTTGTACCAGACCCCGGCGGCGGCGAGCGGGAGCCCGAGTCCGAGCCCCCAGAGGACGAGCCGGCGGTAGAACGACGCCGGCCACCTCGCCGAGAGCACGCCCAGCTTGTAGAGCGCCATCCCCACGAGCATGAGCCCCCCCGCTCGCCACACGAGGTAGCCCGCGAAAGCGACGGTCTCGACGAGGAAGGCGTAGTAGGCACGAACCGGCATCTGCTGCGCCCAGCCCCCGCGCATGGCTTCGATCTCCGCGCCGATCTCCGCCGCCGAGGGCGCCCACTGGGCCGCGACCTCCGCCCGGTCGCCGGCCGGCCAGTACGGAATCGACCAGTCGGCGAGACCCATGACGAGTACGACGATCCCGACCGCGCACCCGCCGGCCCACAGCAGGCGGCGGGGCGCCCAGCCGCGGAACCCGTACAGGATGAAGCCGCAGAGGGCGTAGGGGACGAGGATGTCCCCGTGCCAGATCCCGTAGGCGTGAAGGAGTCCGATCACGAGGAGCCAGAACTGGCGGCGATAGTGCAACCGACCTCCGGGGATGCCGCGACGGTCCATGCGCTCGCTCATCATCGCGATCCCCGCGCCGAACAACAGGGAGAAGATCGAGATGAACTTCGTGTCCGCGAAGACGTTGACCGCGGCCCAGATCCAGAAGTCGGTGCCTCCGATGCCGCCACCCGGAGCGGAGGACGGGTTCCGGTACGCCGAGGAGACCCAGGCGAAACTCCAGATGTTGACGATGAGGATGCCCAGCACGGCGAAGCCGCGGAGGCTGTCGATCGCGTGGATCCGCCCGGATTCCGACACCGGCGCGGCGACCCGCGGGGACGATCGGGCTTCGGGCGGCGTTTCGGACATCGCGTACCTGTTCGTAATGTTGATACATCCGTCCCGCACGGGAGCGCATCGCAGCATCAAGATAAGCGAGAGGTGTCAACATGTCCGGGTCCCAGAGCCTTGTCTCCACATCTCTTCCCCTTCGAACGCCGGCGCCGGGATCGAGATGGCTCGCGCTCGCCGCCATCCTGTTCCTCCCCCTGGCCCCCCTGGTCGTCCAAGCTCAGGCGGATCCCGCGCCGGCCGACGCCGGGTGGACGCCTGCGCTGAGCATGCAGTATCGCGGGGTCTCGGGGACCGCGATCTCCCCCGACGGCTCCCGCATCGCCTTCGTCGTGCGCGAGCCGCTGATGGAAGGACCGCAGTCGGAGTATCTGAGTCACATCTGGATGACGAACGCGGATGGGGCGGGGCCCGCACAGTGGACGCGCGGTGAAGCGTCGGCGGGGTCGCCGCAGTTCTCGCCCGACGGCGCCTGGTTGAGCTTCACATCCGGACGCGAGGGAGAAGGCGAGGCGGGCAGCCAGGTGTGGGCGCTGCCGATGGCGGGCGGCGAGGCACGGCAGCTCACGAAGGCGGAAGGGTCCGTGGGGGGATACCGGTGGTCGCCCGACGGGACGCGGATCGCCTTCCTCATGCGGGATCCGCAGACCGCGGAGGAGAAGAAGGCGACGGATGAAAAGCGGGACGTCATCCTCGTGGACCGGAACTACAAGTTCTCGCACCTCTATGTGGCCGCGATCGACCCGGGGGCGGACGAGCCCGCGGAGCCGGTGCGACTTACGGCGGGCGACTTCCACGTCACCGGCTTCAGCTGGGCGCCGGACGGGGGGCGCATCGTGTTCGCGCACCAGGTCGATCCCCGCATCAACACGGGGCGGCTGAGCGGAGACCTCTCCACGACCACCGTCCCGGACGCCGCGGAGATCGGTGAAATCCTGGCCGCGCGGGAAGCCGGGGGAGACGACGACGAAGACCCGGCCGAGGACGCCGACAGCGGTCCGGCCGCGGTCGGCGAGGTCGAGCTCCTCGTGGGCGGAGCGGGGATCGAGCGGAGCCCGCACTGGTCGCCGGACGGCGCCTGGATCGCCTACGTGTCGACCGGCGATCAGCCGGAGCCGATCGGGCTCGGCGACGTGTACGTCATGCCGGCCGCGGGAGGCGAGGCGAGGCGGCTCGACACGCCGAACCGCAGCGCGTCCGTGCTCGGCTGGTCCGGGGATTCCTCCGAACTGCTTCTGCTCGAATCGCTCGGCACGCGCCGGCACGTGCTGGCGGTCCCGGTCGATGGCGGCGAGCTGCGCTTCATCTCCTACGGGGACGGCCTGGTCGGCTCGGTCGCGCTCACGGACGACGCGAGCCGCATGGCTTTCACCTGGCAGACCCCCGATGAGCCGTGGGACGTCTTCGTCTCGCCCACGAACGGGTACGCGCCGACGCAGGTCACGGACCTCCATGCCGGCGTGCCGCGCCCGGAGATGGGGCGCACGCAACTCGTCTCCTGGACCTCGACGGAAGGGTTCGAGATCGAGGGCCTCCTCACGTATCCCGTCGGCTACGAGGAGGGCGAGCGCGTGCCGCTCATCCTGAACGTGCACGGCGGGCCGGCGGGCGTCTTCAGCCAGGGCTTCACGGGCAGCGCGTCCGCGTACATGCTGCAGTACTTCGCCCAGCAGGGCTTCGCGATCCTGCGCCCGAACCCGCGCGGCTCCACCGGCTACGGGAAGGACTTCCGCTACGCGAACTTCCAGGACTGGGGCTACGGCGACTTCCGCGACCTCATGTCGGGCGTCGACCACGCAATCGAGATGGGCGTGGCGGACCCGGACCGCCTCCTCCTCATGGGCTGGAGCTACGGCGGCTACATGACCTCGTGGGCCGTCACCCAGACGGACCGTTTCGTCGCGGCAAGCATGGGGGCCGGACTCCCGAACCTGATCTCGATGACGACGACGACGGACATCCAGGACTACCTCGTGGGTCATATGGGGGTCGAGTTCTGGGAAGACTACGAGCGCTACGAGCGGCACTCCGCCATGTACCACATCGCGAACGTGGTCACGCCGACGCAGGTAATCCACGGTGCGCAGGATCTGAGGGTGCCGTTCACCCAGGGGCAGGAGTTCTACCGCGCCCTCGACCGGCGCGGCGTGCCTACGGAGATGGTCGTGTACCCGCGCACGCCGCACGGGCCGCGCGAGCCGAAGTTCGTCATGGACGTGTCGGAGCGGATCCTGACCTGGTTCCGGAAGCACCTGGGAGCGGACGCGGTCGCGGCCGGGGACGAGAGCCGCTGAGCCGCCGGAGCCTCCCGAGGTTCACCAGGGAGGCGGCCACCCGATTGTGGCTGCACCGGCAGGGGTTCGACGGGCCCCGCGGGTCGACTCCGCTCGACGCCGCGGCGTTCGTCGGCCACCTGGAGCGGACGGGCGCCCTTCAACTCGACAGCGTGAACGTCGTGGACCGGGCCCATTACCTGACCCTCTGGAGCCGGTTCGGTGCGTACGACCGCGCGGACGTGGACCGGTGGGTATACGGGGACCGCCTCGCGTACGAGTACTGGGGGCACGAAGCGTCGATCCTTCCCATCTCCCACCTCCCTCTCGGACGGCGGCGCATGCGACGCTTCCCGCCCGAGAGCTGGTCGGGACGCGCGTGGTGGGGCCGATACGCGACGTCGACGGCGTCGAAGCGGCGAGTGCTGCGGCGGCTGCGCGCCGAGGGACCCCTGGAGAGCGTCGACTTTCAGCCGCAGCCGGCCGAACGCGGGGAGAAGACCGACTCGCTCGGGTGGCGCCTGAAGGAGGACAAGCGCTCGCTCAAGCTGTTGTGGCACGACGGACGCGTCGCGGTGACGCGGCGGCGCCACTTCCGCTGTATCTATGACCTGGCGGAACGGGTCTACCCCGACGGGCCCGCCGCGACGCTCGCCGCGTACCACGACAGCTGGCTTCTCATCGCGCTTTCGGGCTGCGGCATCGCTCCTGAGAGGCACCTCGTCAACTACTTCACCGGACCCGAACTCAACGCGGCGGAGCGGCGCCGGACCATCGCCCGCAACCTGCGGAAGAAGCGGATCGTCGAGGTCGAGGTCGAGGGGCTGCGGGGGCCGTGCTACGCCCTGCCCGAACACCTGGACGGCATCGATCGACTCCCGGAGCCCGCCGGGACGACGCTCATCTGCCCTTTCGACTCGCTGCTCTGGCAGCGGAAGCGGGCCGCCGAATTCCTGGATTTCAGCTACACGGTCGAAATCTACGTCCCGGCCGCGAAGCGGAAGTACGGCTACTACGTCCTGCCCATCCTGCACGAGGGCCGCCTCGTGGGCCGGCTCGACCCGAAACTCCACCGCGACCGCAACGTGCTCGAAATCCGGGCGCTGCACTTCGAGCCGGAGTTCGCCCCGACCGCGCGCTTCGAGGCCGGGCTGAACGACGCCGTCGCGGACCTCGCCGGTTTCCTGGGCGCGACCGACATCGCCATGCCGCCGCGCGGCTGAGCGGAGCTTCGCGGGGGGTCGGGTATGGACCCGCGAGACTGCCGGGTCGTACCGTTGGAAAGGTTCTCGCGAACTTCGGAGGTTCACGATGAAACGCCTGTTCCGGCCCTGTCCCGCCCACGCTCCCGCGGCCATCGTCGCGGGCCTTTTCGCCCTCGCGCTCTCTTCCGCCACCGCCCTGGCGGCGCAGCAGGGGAAGCTGCGGATCGTTCAGACGAACTCGGCGGGGGACAACGTCCACATCATCGATCCGGCCACGAACCAGGTCGTGCAGGTGATCGACGGGATTCCGAAGGCGCACGGCGTCGCCGCCGCACCGGACGGGAGCGCGCTCTATTTCAGCAACGAGATCGACCGCACGCTGGAGATCGTCCCCACGGACGTCATGGAGGTCGTGGAGCGGATCCCGTTGTCGGGGCGGCCGCACAACGTGGCGATCAGCAACGACGGCACGAAGGTGTACGTCGCGATCATCCAGGACTGCAGTTGCGTCGATATCGTGGACCTGGCGAAGGGCGCGGTCGTGAAATCGATCCCCACGCGGGGGACGGTACACAACGTGTTCATGTCACCGGACGGGCTGCACGTCGCGGCGGGGATGATCGGGGCGCGCACGCTGACGATCATCGACACGGCGATCGACGAGGCAATCTGGTCGCTCCACTTCAGCGGACGCACGACGGGGGGCTATGCGGACGGCGGGGTGCGCCCGATGGCGTTCGAGACGCACCCGGACGGCTCCACGAAACGCCTCTTCATCCAGATCTCGAACTACCACGGCGTGTACGTCGTCGACTTCGAGAAGCGGAGGGTCGTGGAGAAGCTGGACATGCCTTCGCTCCCGATCTCGCGGGTGACGAACGACGCGCTGCAGGGATCGCCGGGCCACGGCCTCGCGGTGTCCCCGGACGGGCGGCAACTCTGGTCGACGAGCAAGCCCAACGGGCACGTCTACGCGTGGTCGCTCCCGGACCTTGAGTACCTGGGCGGGGTCGAGGTCGGCCACATCCCCGACTGGCTCACGATGACGCCGGACAGCCGCTACCTGTACGTGGCGAACGCGGGCTCCAACGATGTGTCCGTGGTGGACACGCAGGAGATGGTGGAGATCGCCCGCATCCCCGTGGGCCAGACGCCGAAGCGCAACAAGACCGTGGTGTTCCCGTGAGTCGCGTCCACCGACTTCGACGACCGGCCCTCCCTGCGCGCCGACGCTCTCTCGGCCGGCTGCCCATCCTCACGACTGCATTCACGCTGATGGCGTCAGGTTCGGCGCCCAGCGGCGTCATGGGCCAGGAACCCCTGAGCTTCGAGCGTTACCGCGAGACCGTTGAGCCCATTTTCCTCGCGGACCGCGGCGGGTGGGGACCCGGGCGGGCGCCCTGCGTGACCTGCCACGCCGAGCAGGGGACGCCGCTGCGGCTTCAGCGGCTTCGCGAGACGGCGAGCGGCGACGTGTATTGGTCGGAGGAGGATTCCCGCCGGAACTTCGAGGTCGTGTCCCGCCTCGTCACGCCGGGGGATGCGGACGGCAGCCGCCTTCTGAGAAAGGCGCTCGTGGTGCCGGCGGGCGGCGCCGCGTTGCATGTGGGCGGGAAGTTCTTCGAGTCGAAATCCGACCCGGAATGGCAGGCCATGGCCGACTGGGTCGCGGCGGCCGATGCAGTGGAACGCCCTGCCCCACCGCGGCTCGACTTCGATTTCTTCCGCGACTGCGTCCAGAGGATGTACCTCGACAAGCGCCCGGGCGACGTGGAATGCATCCACTGTCATGAGACGGGCGTGCGCGGCTTCGCGCGGCACATCCCCGAGGGGCGCGACTTCTGGAACCAGGAGGAATCGCGCGGCAACTTCGCGATCACCCGCCGCTACGTGGAGCCCGGCGAGCCCATGATGAGCCGGCTTCTCACGCATCCGCTCGCCCCCGCCGCGGGCGGCGACTACTTCCACGGCGGGCCGCGTCGCTGGGATTCGACGGACGATCCCGAATGGCGGATGCTCGCCGCCTGGGTGCGCGGCGAGACCCCGGAGTGCGTGGTCGGAACGGAGGCCGACGCCGGCAGCAGCCGCGAGTAGATGACGAAACCGCTCGACATCGCCGTCATCGGGGGCGGGATCGTCGGGCTCGCCACGGCCGACGCCCTCCGCCGGACCCGGCCGGACCTTTCGCTCACCGTGCTCGAGAAGGAGCCGGAGGTCGCGGCGCACCAGACGGGCCGCAACAGCGGGGTCATCCACGCCGGTCTGTACTACGCGCCGGGGTCGCTCAAGGCGCGGCTGTGCACCGAGGGCGCCGAGCGGCTGTTTCGCTACTGCGCCGAGCGAGGCATTCCGACCACGCACACCGGCAAGGTCGTCGTCGCCACCTCGCGCGATCAGCTCACCGCCCTCGCCGAACTCGAGCGGCGCGGCACGGCGAACGGCGTGGCCATGCAGCGGATCGGCCCCGGCGGAATCGCAGAGATCGAACCGCACGCGCGCGGCGTCGAGGCGCTCCACGTCCCGGCCACCGGGGCGGTCGACTTCGGTGACGTGGCGCGAGCCTTCGCGGCGGATCTTTCCCGCGCGGGCCACCCCATCCGCACCGGCTTCGAGGTGCGGGAAGCCCGCCGCTCCGGGCGCCGCACCGTGCTCGCCGGCCCCCCGGGCGACATCGCCGCCCGCGTCGTAGTCAACTGCGCCGGGCTGCACGTCGACCGCATGATGCGGACCCTCGGGCACGAGCCCGACCTCAAGGTCCTTCCCTTCCGGGGCGAGTACTGGGGCCTCTCCGAAGCCGCCGCCGGACGTGTGCGGGGCCACATCTACCCGGTTCCGGACCCCCGGCTCCCCCATCTGGGCGTCCACTTCACCCGGAACGTGGCCGGGCGCGTGGAACTCGGCCCGAACGCGGTCTGGGCCTGGGGCCGGGAGGCGTACGGCCGCCTCTCAGGCCGCCTTCCCGACGCCCTGGAGGCGCTGAGTTACCGCGGCTTCCGGCGCCTGGCGCAGGCCCACTGGCGGACCGCCGTCGAGGAGCAGTGGCGCTCGCTGGACCGGCGATCCGTGGTGCGGAAGGCGCGTGCCATGCTACCCGAACTCGAAGTGCGCGACCTCGAGACATGGCGCTCAGGCATCCGCGCGCAGGCCGTGGACACGGATGGCGCCCTCGTCCACGACTTCGTGATCCGGGAAGCGCCCGGCGTCGTGAATGTGCTCAACGCTCCCTCCCCCGCCGCCACCGCCTGCCTCGCCATCGGACACCACATCGCGGACCGCGCCCTCCAGCAGCTCTGACCAGCGTCAGGTGGCGTAGTCCTGGCCGTCGGCGTCGAGCACGTCCTTCATGCCGTCGAGGTAGCCGGCCTCGCCCACGGCGTAGGCGGAGAGGGCGGCGTTGTATCGCGCGGCCTCGACGGGGATCGGACGGATCTTCCCGCCCGACTGAAGCGCCAGCATCTCGTTCATGCAGGCGCGCTCGAGTTGGTAGAGCCACAGCATCGTCTTCTCGATCGTGTCGCCGACCATCAGCACGCCGTGGTTCGCGAGGAAGAGGACGCGCTTGTCGCCCAGGGCCTCGACCATGCGCTCACCTTCGTCCGCCTCGGTCACGATCCCCTCGTACCCGAAGTACGCACAGTTCCCGTAGAAGATCGCCGCGTTCTGGCTGCCCCGTTCATCGAACTCCCAGCCGTCGATGGAGGCGAGCGCCGTGCTGTAGGGAGGGTGGACGTGAAGCGCGCACGTGACGTCGGGTCGAGCGCGCTGGATGGGCGCGTGGATCGCCCACGCGCTCACGTTCAGCCGCCCCTCCCCGCCCACCGAACGCCCGTCGGCATTCACCTCGACGAGGTTGCTTGCCGTCACACGCGAGAAATGCGTCCTTCCGGGCGAAATGAGCAGGTGCCCCGGCCTGCCCGGCACCTTGCAGCTGAGGTGGTTCCACGTGCCCTCGTGCATGTTCTCGTGCACGATGATCCGGTGCACCGCGGCAAAGTCGATGCGCGCCCGACGGATCGCGGCCTCATCGACGTCCGCTTCGGTCGCGGACGGATTCGGGGGGGATGCGGTCTTCGGCGCGCTCATGGCCTGCCTCCTTCGGGCTCGGGACTTTCCGCGAACTTCACGCCGGGCGCGCGGGGGGTCAAGCGCCCCCGGTCGGTTCCCCGTTCCCGTCCGAACGATTACCATGCCGCGCTCACGAACCCTCCGGAGAAACGCGGGTGACAGTGCGGACGACACCGGACGCCAACGCCGAGACCGAACCGCTTGACGTGATCATCGTCGGGGCCGGCCCGTGCGGGCTCGCCGCGGCGGTGGCCGTGAAGGAATGCGGGCTGAGTTACGCGATCCTCGACCGCGGGTGCATCACCGAGTCGCTGACCCGCTATCCCTCCTACATGACGTTCTTCTCGACGGCGGAGTTGTTGGAGATCGGCGACGTGCCGTTCACGATTCCCGAGCCGAAACCCACCCGGCGCGACGCGCTCGCCTACTACCGGAAGGTCGTCGCTCACCACGGCATCGACGTCCGCCAGTACGAGGAGGTCACGGCCGTCCACGGTGAGGCGGGCGCCTTCACGCTTGACACCCGAACACGGGACGGACGCGAGCGGCGGATCGCCTCGCGGGCCGTGGTCATCGCCACGGGAGGCTTCGGAGCGCCGAACCGGCTGGAGTTCGAGGGAGACCGCCCGCACGACCGCGTCGTCCACTACTACAGGGAACCGTATCCCTTCTTCGACCAGGACGTCATCGTCGTGGGCGGGGGAAACTCCGCCGTCGAGGCGGCGCTGGACATGTACCGCAACGGCGTCCGCGTGCGGATGGTCCACTTCGCCGACACGCTCGACCGCGGCGTCAAGCCCTGGGTGCGCCCGGACATCGAGAACCGGATCGCGGGCGGGGAGATTCCGATGCACTGGAACTCGCGGGTCGCCGGGCTCGGACCGGGCACAGCCACGGTCGTCCATGAGGAGACAAGCCGGGAGACCGAGGTCGCGAACGACTGGGTGCTGGCGATGACGGGCTGGCGACCGGACGCCGCCCTGCTCACCAGCCTCGGCGTTCCCACGGATCCGGAGACGGGGATCCCCGCGCACGACCCCGCGACCATGGCAACGTCGATCCCGGGGGTCTACATCGCCGGCGTCATCGCCGCCGGCTTCAACGCGAACAGGATCTTCATCGAGAACGGCCGCGAGCACGGCGCCCTCATCGCGACCCACCTGGCGAGTGCCCGCCGCTGAGTTCGACCTGCCTGCCCCCAGATAAACCGCCGGGTTAACCCCGTGTCGATTCGGTGCCGACCACGGCGTCCTCCGCCAGGCGGGAGACCTCGGCGTCGGGGAGGTCGAGGATCTCGGTCAGGATCCGTCTCGTGTCGCGGCCCAGGGTGGGCGCGGGGTTCACCGGCACGTCGGGAGCGTCGGAGGTGAGGAGCGGGGTGCGCACGAACTGGAGTTCTCCGAGTCCGTCGTAGTCCACCGTGACCCGCACGTCGCGCGCCTCCAATTGCGGACACTCGAGCAGGTCGTCGGAGGTCTGCACGGGCCCCGCGGGGACACCCACCTCCTGGAGCCGGTGCACCGCCTCGTCTCGGGTCAGTTCGGCGAACACGGGGCGGACGACCTCGTCGAGGAGCGCGCGGTTCTCGGTGCGCGCGTCGGGGGAATCCAGGCGCGGATCCTCCACCAGGTCGGGGCGTTCCAGCATGCGGCAGAAGCGGCGCCACATGATGTCGTCGGGGATCGTGAAGGCCACGTATCCGTCGCTCACCGGCATCGGTCCGCGGGGGTAGAAGCCGGGCGGATCGCCCCGCCTCGGCCGCGCCCCGGTGTTGGCGGCGAGCGAGACCATGCGCTCGTTCAGCGACAGCACCCCGTCGTACATGGCGGAGTCGATGAACTGGCCCTTCCCCGTCACGGTGCGCCGGTAGAGCGCCATCGAGACGCCGTGCGCCGCCGCCATTCCCGCGTACAGGTCCGGCATCCCGTAGATCGACGGCGACGGCGGCTTGTCGGCGAAGCCGATCATGTGCATGACGCCCCCCATCGCCTCCGCCACCACGTCGAACGACGGCCAGTCCCCGTACGGCCCCTCCCGCCCCGGCAGCCGCCCGAAGCCCGACACCGCCGCGTAAATCAGTCCCGGATTCAGTTCCGAGAGCGCCTCGTAGCCGAGACCCATCCGGTCGACGGACCCCGGCCGCAGGTTCTCGACCACGACATCGGACTTCGTCACCAGGGACCGGTAGAGGTCGCGCCCCTCGTCGCTCTTGAGGTTGAGCGCGAGGGACTTCTTGTTCCGGTTGTAGGCCATGAACCCGACGCCCATGCGGACGCCGTGCCGCTCGACGAACGGAGGGATGGACCGGCGCGGATCCCCCGCACCCGGGCGCTCGATCTTGATGACCTCGGCCCCCGCATCTGCGAGCAGAAGCGAGCAGTAGGGGGCGGACATGTATTGTTCGAGCGCGATCACGCGCACGCCCGCCAGCGGCCGACCGGAGTCGGTCATGGGTGGATCTCCCGGGTTCGAGGGGTCTGGTCTGGGTCCGCCGAGCGGGTCAGCTCGTCGCTGCCACCGCGCGGTACTTGTCGAACCAGGCGACGATGTTCGCGATCTTGGCCATGAGCTGGCTCGGGCGGCGGCTCATGTCGTGCGAGGCGCCGGGTAGCCGGATCACGGCCGTGTCGATCCCGCGCAGCTTGAGCGCGTGGAACATCTGGTACGACTCCGACAGCGGCGTTCGCAGGTCCTCCTCCCCCGTGATGATCATCGTGGGCGTGTTCACGTTCCCCACGAGCGAGATGGGAGAGTAATCCCAGTACGCGTCCGGGTTCTCCCACGGCAGCCCCTCGTAGCGGCTGTGGTAGTAGCCGTACCAGTTGTCCGCCGTGAGCGTCTTGCTGATCCAGTTGACGACGGGCTTCTGGGACACCGCGGCCCGGAAGCGATCCGTCTTGCCGACGATCCAGGCCGTCATGATGCCGCCGGCGCTCCCTCCGGTGACGAAGAGGTTGTCCTCGTCGATATACCCACGCTCGATCACGGCATCGACGCCGGAGATGAGATCGTCATAGTCCTGCCCCGGATAGTTGTGATAGAGGAGGTCCGCGAACTCCTCGCCGTAGCTCGTGCTCCCGCGCGGGTTCGCGTAGAGGACGACGTAGCCGGCCGCGGCGAGAAGCTGCATCTCCGCCGAGAAGCGGTCTCCGTAGTTCGAGACGGGTCCGCCGTGAATCTCCAGGATGAGGGGATAGCGCCGGTCCGGATCGAAATCGGGCGGCTTCACGATCCACCCCTGAACCGGACGGCCGTCGAAGGACGAGTCCCACCAGATCTCCTCGACTTCACCCAGTTGACGGTTCGCGAGCAGGTCTTCGTTGAGCGACGTGATGCGGCGCACGGCTCCGCCTCTCGAGCCCACGGCGACCTCGCCCGGGGATTCGGGACGCGTCTGGTTGAGTGCGAAGCTCCCGTCGTTGGCCACGCTGAACGAGCCGCCGCCGTAGGGACGCCCGTAGGACGTGCCTCCCAGGTCCTCCGCCAGCACCTCGAGATCGCCGGCGAGCGTGGCGAAGCCGACCTTGGAGTTCCCCTCGTCGTCGTACTGGAAGTAGACCCCGCTCCCGTCGGAAGCCCACACCGGGTTGGAGACGCCGCGGTCGAGATCGCCGGTGAGGACGCGCCGCCCGCTCCCATCGAGGTTCATCACCTGCAGCTGGCTCACCTGGTAGGTGCGCGTGCGGTCCTCGTAGCCGACGAACGCGATCTGTCGTCCGTCCGGAGACACGGCCGGATTCCGGTCCGGTCCGGGGCGGTCGGTGAGGGAACGCACTTCACCGGTCGCGACCGAGACGATGTAGAGTTCGGAGTTCCGGTAATCGTGGACCCAGTCCTCATTCCGGTTCGACGAGAAGACGAGGCTCGCGCCGTCCGGGGTCCAGGCGGCCGGGCTCTGGTGCTGGAAGTCGCCCGATGTGACCTGTGTGGGCGTCCCGCCCTCGACCGGGACGATGAAGATGTGGTCGTAGCCGAAGTCGAGATAGCCGACGCCGTCCTGCCGGTTCTTGAAGCGGTCCTCCATGATGGGAGGATCGGCCCACTCCGCCCCGGCGGGGGGCCTGGGCGGCGGGGCGAGGCTCGGCGGCGGGTAGGGAACGAGCTTGTTGAACGCGAGGTAGCGCCCGTCCGGCGACCAGCGGAGCCCGCGCGGCGATTCGAGGAGTTGCGTGAGCGTCGCCTCCTCGCCCGTGTCCATCCAGCGCACGTGGATCTGGCCGTCGTCCGTGTACGCGATGCGGCTTCCGTCGGGCGACCACCGCGGGGAACCGCCCACGCCCACCCGCCGGTGATCCGACCCGTCGGCATTCATGATCCACAGCTCGGATTTCTTCGCGTCCCGCATGATGTCCATCGACGTGCGGACATAGACGACCTGACTGCCGTCGGGCGAAATCCGCGGGTCCGCGGCGTATTCGATCTGGAACACGTCCATCGGCTCGAACCGGCCCTGCCCGGCCAGGGGACCCGCGCTCAGCGTGCCTGAGACGGCGAGCAGGACCAAGGCGAACAGGACCAGGGCGAACTTCGTCATTCGGATCTTGTGAAGGCTCTTCTCGCTCGTCTCGCGCATCGTCGGGCTCCCGGGATCGGACAGGGGACAGGGCCCGAAACATATCTCCCCGATTCGACCCGCGGGCAACCGTCGCGTTATCGTCCGGCTGGTCAGGGTCGTCCGACAGTGCCGCGTTGCTTCCCCGGGGTCATTGACATGATTCGGCTTACCGCACCATGCGCCGCCTTCCTGGTCACGAGCGCCGCCCTCGCGGGAGGCGCCTTCCCCCTCCCGCTATCCGGGCAGGAGTACGACATCCTCATCCGGAACGGGCGCGTCATCGACGGCACCGGAAACCCGTGGTTCGCGGCGGACATCGCCATCGCCGGCGACCGGATCGTGCGGATCGGGGGGCTCGGCGACGCGACGGCGCGGCGGGTCGTGGACGCAACGGGGATGTACGTCTCGCCGGGGTTCATCGACCTGCACTCGCACGCCGACCGCGCCATGACCTCCGAGCACCTGGAGGCCCGGCGGGCGAAGAGCCTGAACAGCCAGGGGCTCACGACGGTCATCGGCGGGCCGGACGGCCGCAATCAGTCATGGCCGCTCAGCGCGGAGATCGCGGCTCTCCGCGAGCTGGGACACGCGATGAACTTCGTCCCCATGGTCGGCCACAGCACGGTGCGCGCCGAAGTGATGGGCAACGACTACTGGCGTGCGGCGACGGAGGACGAGATCGCCCGCATGCAGGCGCTCGTGCGCGAGGGAATGGAGTCGGGGGCGTGGGGGCTGGGCGCCGGCGTCGAGTACCGCCCCGCCCGCTACAGCACGCCGGAGGAGGTCATCGCCCTCGCCGGGGCCGTGGCCCCCTACGACGGCTTCTACGTCGCGCACCAGCGCAGCGAGGCGGCCATGCCGCTGTGGGAACTGCCGAGCACCGCGACGGAGGGGCCCGTGGACGGGAACGAGGGGCTGGCGGAGACCGTGAACATCGCCCGTGAAACGGGGATCCGCGTCGTGGCGAGCCACCACAAGGCGCGGGGCCGCGCCAGCTTCGGCCGCTCCGGGCAGGACACGCTGGTCGTGAACCGGGCGCGCGCGGAGGGGCTGGAAGTCTACCTCGACGTCTATCCCTACGAGACGTTCGGCGGGGGCGCGCGCCCCATGATCCCGCGCTGGAGCCTGGTGCACGACACCGTGGACACGAGCGGCGGGAGGGACAGCCCGGTCTACAACCGCCCGGGGGTGTTCGACGATGCCCGGGCGCACCTGGAGCGCCGCTGGGCGGACCCGGAACTCCGGGGCCTCATCGCCCGCGACATCGAGTGGATCGTCGACCACAACGGGGGGCCGGACCGCGTGGTCGTGGTGGGCTACCCGGACTCGACCTGGGTGGGGCGCACGCTGGAGGAACTGGGCCGCACCTTGGACATCACGTACCAGGAGGTCGTCGTCCACATGGCGCTCAACGGATACCCGGAGGTGCTCGGCGGAGCCTGGACGCGCGGTTACGGAATCCACGATTCGGACGTCATCAACTACTACCGGCAGGACTACACGGCCACGGCGTCGGACGCGGCCGTGAGCGGGGTCGAAGGCGTGCCCGAGTTCGCCTCGCGGCCCGGCGCGCACCCCCGCCATTTCGGCGCCTTCACGCGCAAGATCGCCCGCTACGTGAAGGACCTGCAGGCGATCACGCTTCCGTTCGCGGTCCGCTCGATGACGGGGCTGCCGGCGCGGATCATCGGGCTGGAGGACCGCGGCTTCCTCCGCGAAGGGTACCGGGCCGACCTCGTCGTCTTCGACCTCGAGCGGCTCCGGGACCGGGCCACCGTGCTGGAGCCGGACCTGTTCAGCGAGGGTGTCGACTACGTGATGGTCAACGGCGTGTTCACGGTGGACGCGGGCGAGTTCACCAACGAACTCCCCGGCGAGGTCATCCTCCGGCCCGGAAACTCCGCGAACTAGCTCGGGCCGTCGTCGTGTCGACGAGCTGGAACGCTTGACAGGCGATATCGATATGGCCAGAATGGCCAGATGAGACGAGCCAGCGTCAGCGAAGCGAAGAACGCACTCAGCGGGCTCCTGGGCGACGTCCGTCGCGGGGAAGCCGTGTTGATCACGCATCGCGGGGAGCCCGTGGCGCGAATCGAACCTTGCCGCCCGGACGACCTGGGCGGCGACCATGAAGTCGCGGACCTCGTACGCCGGGGCGTGGCGACCCCTCCCCGCACTCCCTTCGATGTCGAACGCTTCCTGAGTGTCCCCGCCCCGCGGCTCGCCGAAGGGGTGAGCGCCAGCGACATGATCGTGGCCGAGCGCGCCGAGGGCCGTTGAAATACTGGGATTCGTCAGCTCTCGTGACACTTCTCGTGGACGAGGCGGGCAGCGCCGAGCGCCGTGCCACGATCCGGGACGATCCGGCGATCGTTACGTGGTGGGGGAGCCGCGTCGAATGCGCGTCGGCCCTGAACCGTCTCCACCGGGAGCAGCATTTCGAACCCGGCGGGCTCGACCGGTCCCTGGAGCGGCTTCGGCGGTTGGCGGCCGGTTGGATAGAGGTCGAGCCTCTCGAACAGGTTCGCAACCGTGCGATCAGACTGCTTCGGCTTCACCCGCTGCGGGGGGCGGACGCGCTGCAGTTGGCGGCAGCCCTTGCCGCTGCGGCCGAAGATCCGCAGCGGCTCGAGCTGGTCAGCAGCGACCACCGCCTCTCCAACGCGGCAAGGCGGGAGGGGTTCAAGGTCCTTTGAACGGGTCGTGACTAAGGACATCCAACAGTTTAGATCGTACACTGTTCGGTTGAGGCCGTACCCCATCCCCGTCACCGGGAGAGACCATGCGCACGCGATTCCATGCCCTGCTGCTCCTCGCTCCCGTCGCCGCCTGCACCGCGGACGCGCCGCCGCCCGAGCCGTCGGCCGTGCGGAGCGCCAGCGATGTGACCGACGCCGTGCTGGAGGCGGCGCGGCCCGACGGCAACTGGCTCACCTACGGCGGCAACTACGCGGAGGACCGCTTCAGCACGCTGGATGAAGTCACGCGGGACAACGTCAACGAACTCGGCCTCGCCTGGACGTACGACATCGAACTGCGGGGCGGGGTCGAGGCCACGCCGCTCGTCGTGGGCGGCGTCATGTACATCAGTTCGCCGTGGAGCGTGGTGCACGCGATCGACACGCGTACGGGCGAGCGGCTGTGGCGCCACGACCCCGGCGTTCCGCGCATTCGCGGGCGCCTCGCCTGCTGCGACGTGGTGAACCGGGGCGTCGCGCTCTACGAGGGCAAGGTGATCGTGGGCACGATCGACGGCCGCCTCGTCGCCCTCGACGCGGAGACGGGCGACGTGGTGTGGGAGACGCTCACCATCGACCCGAACGAGGCCTACACGATCACGGGCGCGGTCCGCGTGGTGCAGGGGCTCGCGATCATCGGCAACGGGGGAGCCGAGTACGGCGTCCGCGGCTACGTCTCCGCGTACGACGCGGACGACGGCGAACTCGTGTGGCGCACCTACACGGTGCCCGGCAACCCGGCGGACGGCTTCGAATCCGAGACCATGGAGATGGCGGCGGAGACGTGGAGCGGCGAGTGGTGGATCGCGGGCGGCGGCGGCACGGCGTGGGACTCCATCATCTACGACCCGGAGCTCGACCTCCTCTACATCGGAACCGGCAACGGGTCCCCGTGGTCGCGAAACCACCGGAGCCCGGGGGGCGGCGACAACCTCTTCCTCGCCTCGATTCTCGCGCTGCGCCCGCAGACGGGCGAGTACGTGTGGCACTTCCAGACGACGCCCGGCGACCACTGGGACTACACGGCGGTCCAGCCGATGACGCTCGCGGATCTCGAGTTCGACGGCCGCATGCGCCGCGTGATCATGCAGGCGCCGAAGAACGGCTTCTTCTACGTCCTGGACGCGGAGACGGGCGAGTTCCTGTCGGGTCAGGAATACATCGTGCAGAACTGGGCAGAGGGACTCGACCTCGAGACCGGCCGGCCCACCGAGCGGCCGGAAGCCGTGCACGCGGAGGTCTGGACGCTGATCACGCCGGCCGCCCTCGGAGGCCACAACTGGCAGCCGCAGTCGTTCAACCCGGAGACGGGGCTCATGTACCTGCCGATCCAGGAGGGGTGGGTCGAGCGCAGCGAGCCGCCCGACTGGGTGTTCACGGACCTCGATATCGAGGACCACAGCTACGGACCGGCCGTGAGAAACCTCGGGATGACGAGCCGCTACGGCGCCCGGGACGACGCCGGGTTCCTCGTCGCCTGGGACCCCAAGGCGCAGGAGGCGCGCTGGACCGTCCCTCAGCTCGGCTACTGGAACGGCGGCACGATGACGACGACAACGGGCCTCGTGTTCCAGGGCGGCGGGGACGGCCGCTTCGTCGCCTACGACGCCGAGACGGGAGACCAGTTGTGGGATGTCTCCACCGGCCTCGGCATCCTCGGCGGCCCGGTGACCTACCTCGTTGACGGGCGGCAGCACGTGTCCGTGGCGGCCGGCTGGGGCGGCGCCCGCGGCCGCAGCGGATCCCCGTACGGCGACGCGGCGAACTACGAGCAGCGGGGGCGGGTCTTCACCTTCGTGCTGGGCGGGACGGAACCCATGCCGACGCCGCAGCGGAAACGGCCCGCGAACGTGCCCGACCTCGATCTGCCCGCGGACGCCGAGTCGCTGGAGCGCGGGGCGGACGTGTACGGGCAGTATTGCGGCATCTGTCACGGCGGCGGAGGCGGCTCAGAGGGCGCAATGCCGAACCTGCAGCGGTCGACCGACATCGTGCACCGCAACTTCGAGGACATCGTGCTCGGAGGGAGTCGCGAGGCGCAGGGAATGCCGTCGTACGAGGGATTGCTCGATTCCGAGGAGGTTCGGGCGATCCAGGCATACATCGTGTCGCAGGCGAAGGAGACGCTCGCTGCGGAGGCTGAGACGCCGGCGGATGGCGACCACTGAACCGGGAGCCGTGAACCGGCGACCATTGAACCACGACAAGAGGAACCGACTCATGAAGCGCTTCATCCTGGTCTCACTTCTTGCCACCGGAGGTTTCGCGGCCATGGCTTCCGATCTTTCGGCCCAGCGTGAGTACATCAACCCGCAGCACGCGAGCGAAGAGGGCGTCCTGCCCTTCAGCGGCGCCGTCTGGGTCGGCGACCTGCTCTTCGTATCCGGGTCGCTCGGACTCGTCGATGGCCGTCCGCCGAACGACGCGGAGGAGGAGGCCCGGCTCGTCATGGAGTCGATCAAGAGCACGGTGGAGGAGGCCGGGATCACGATGGACGACCTCGTCTCCGTGCAGGTGTTCTGCTCGAACGTCGATCTCTACGACGTCTTCAACGAGGTTTACCGGACCTACTTCACGGAGAACTTCCCCGCGCGCGCCTTCCTCGGCTCGGGGCCGCTGCTCTTCGGAGCGCGGTTCGAAGTGATGGCGATCGGCTCGCGTAACTGAGTCGGGGCAGCTGAGCGGAGGGCGGGATCTGGTCACCGAGGCGGGGCCCGTTCGAGGGCCCCGACCCGATCTCGCCGTCGCGCTGGAGCGGGGGGAGATCGTCTTCTTCCCCGCCTGTCCGGTGGAACCTCCGCCGGACGAGGATCTCGAGCGGCTGCGCGCGGAACTCCCGAACCAGTTGCGAGCGAAGAACGTCAGCTACCACCCGGAAAGCGGGCGTCTCCGCGGCATAAGGGGGCACGGAGGGCTGCGGGACGCGGTTCTCGACACCCTCACCGCGCACGGAGCCAGGGTCCGCGCCTTCCTGCGGGAGTGCATGCCCGGGCTCACCGAGGGCTGGACGGTGGGGACGACGAGCTTCCGCCCGATCGAGGAACACGGCCGCGGCCTCTCCGCGCACGCGAGCAACGAGCTGATCCACTTCGACGCCGGCGCCTACGGGGCGACCGACGGTGACCGCATCCTCCGTTTCTTCGTGAACGTGAACCCGGACGAGGACCGCGTGTGGTGCACGAAGGGGACGTTCCCCGACGTGTTCGCGCGCTACGGGGCCGAGGCGGGCGTGACGAACGGCGGCTCGCTCGAGAGGGGCCCCGTCGACCGTCTCCGCGGTCGCCTGTTGCGGGGAATCGCGAAGGCGGGGCTGGGTGAGGCGGTGCTCGCGGACTCCAGTCCGTACGACCGTCTCATGCGACGCTTCCACAACTACATGAAGGACACGCCGGCCTTCCAGGAGCGGGACGAGACGTGGCGCGAGATCCGCTTCCCGCCCTTCTCCGCCTGGATGGTCCTCACCGACATGGTGAGCCACGCGAGCCTGTCAGGTCAGCACGCCCTCGTCGACACGTTCATCCTCCGGCTCGCCGCCTGCCGCCACCCGGAACTCGCCCCCATCAACGTCCTCCGCGACCGGACTCTTCACCACCCCACGGCGTAGGCTACGCGGCGGGGATCGGCGCCAGCCATGAGCGTGCCCGTCACGGCGTCGAGGGTGATGCCCTGGATGCTGCCGAAGGCGTATCCGGGCGCGAGTTCCACGGTGTATCCCAACCCTTCCAGCGTCCCGACCACTGCGGCGGGCAGGCGATCCTCCAGGCGGAAACGGATCTCGGCTCCGGGGCTGTAGAAGTTCGGCTCCCCGCTCAGCGTGAAGCGGGGCGCCGCGATGGCCTCCTGGATGGGCATCCCGAAGTCGAGGAGGTTCACGAGCACCTGGAACTGGGTCTGGCCGATCGTCTCGCCCCCCGGCGTCCCCAGCGCCGCGTGGAACTGCCCGTCCCTGAGCACGATGATCGGGGAGTTGTTGAGGATCGGAATCTGGCCGCCCCGGACGTAGTTCACGTGGTCGGGGTACGGCGATGTCGAGCCGACGCGGCTCCCGTTGTTGAAGGTCAGTCCGGTGTTGCCCACCACCACCCCCGTGCCGAAGGCCCCGCCGTGGGTGGGCGTGGCGGCGACGACGTTGCCGAACCGGTCGGCGATGGAAAAGCTGGTCGTGCTGCCTTCGTATGACCGCTCGGCAAGATGGCCGCGCAGCGGCGCGGGCCCCGGTCGTGAGGCCTCCGGCACACCCACCTGAATTTCGTCGACGCGCACGGGATTCCCGGACCCCGGGTACGCCATCACGCGGGACGGGTCGATGAGGGACCGCCGGGCCGCCGCGTAGTCCTTCGAGAGCAATTCGTCGACGGGCACGTCGACCAGGGCGGGATCGGCTGCGTAGGCGTAGACATCGGCCTTCGCGACCTTGATCGCCTCCGACAGCAGGTGGGTCGTCTCGGCGCTGCCCGCGCCGAGGGCCCCCAGGTCGAACCCCTCGACGAGGTTCAGCTGCATCGCGACCTCCAGCCCTCCGCGCGACGTCGGCGGGCTGGTGTAGATGTCGTATCCCCGGTACGTCGTGTGGATCGGCTCCGCCCAGATGGGCTCGTAACGGGCGAGGTCCTCCGTGGTGAAGTCGCCGCCGTTCTCCGCATAAAATTGAGCCATCTCCTCGGCGATGTCGCCCCGGTAGAACCGGTCGAAGGCGGCCTGGAGCGCCTCCGAGCGCGTCTTGCCGGCCGCCAGGGCCGCCTGCTCGGCCTCGACGACCTTGCGGAGTGTGTTCGCCAGGTCGGGCATGCGGAACGTCTCGCCCGGCTCGGGCACCCGGCCGCGGGGGAGGAACATCCGCCGGCTGGATGGGAAGCTCTCGAAGAGTTCCCGATGAGATTCGATCGCGGCCACCACGGACGCCTCGATCGGATGGCCGTTCTCCGCGTAGTCGATGGCCGGAGCGAGCGCCTGCGCCAGGCTCATCGTGCCGAAACGGTCCAGCAGGGCGATCCATCCCCCGAAGAGGCCGGGGACGACGCCCGCGTGAATCCCCTTGTTCAACTCGTCGGCCGTGCGGCTCGCGGGATCGATGGCCAGCGGAGCGGCGCCGGTGGCCCCCAGCGAGTACACGCGGTCGGAGACGCGGTCGTAGAGGGTCACGAACCCGTTCCCCGCCATCCCGGACATCTGCGGCCGCACGACGTTCAGCGTGGCGAGGGTCGCGACGGCGGCATCGGCGGCGTTTCCCCCGGCCATGAGCATGCGGAGACCCGCCATGGATGCCAGGGGGTGGCCGGCCGTGACCAGCCCGTTCGGGCCCGGCACCGCAGGCCGGTGCGCCGGCCGGTCGGGACTCCGATCCCCGCCCGCCTGCCAGGCCGTGGCCTGCAGCGGCAGCAGGAGAAGAGACATGGCGAAAACCGTGATCATCCTCCAAGCGGGTGCTTTCATCTAGATCCCCCTCCATTCCTCCGTGTCACGTCTCGGCAGCAGTTCCCTCTGGGCCCGGCCTCGCTCAGGCACGTCGTGGCAACGGCGGCAGCGCGCCTCGTACGATTCGGCGCCTCCCACCTGGATCGTCGGCCCCTCGGCGGGCGCCGGCTTCCCATCGATGAGACGCTGGTTCCTCGTCGCCGGATCGCCGCATGCCACGCAGATCGCGTGCAGCTTGTCGATGCGCTCCGCGCGCGCCAGAAGCGGTCCCATGGGACCGAAGGGCTCGCCGCGGAAATCCATGTCGGTGCCGGCCACGATGACGCGCATCCCGGCATCCGCCAGAGCGTCGGCCACCGCGCAGATCCCGTCGTCCAGGAACTGGGCCTCGTCGATCGCCACGACCTGCGTCGACGGGCGGACCTTCCCGGCCACCTGCACGGAACTGGACACGGGTTCGGCGTCGATCTGCCGGCCGTCGTGGGACGAGATCCGGAACTCGCCACCGTAGCGATCGTCCAGGTGAGACTTGAAGAGTTGTACCCGCCGCCCGGCAATGAGGGCGCGCCGCACGCGCCGGATCAACTCCTCGGACTTCCCGCTGAACATGACGCCGGCGACGACCTCGATCCATCCGTGTCTCGCCCCGTGCAGCATCGATCAGAAGCCCAGAATGCCGTAGTTGCCATCCAGGATCAGGCGCACGGAGACGTACAATCCGAACGCCGGGCATAGCACCCAGAACGCGTTCGGGACGCCAATGTAGACGAAGAACTCCCGCTTCGTGATGAGCGCCCGCCTCCCCGCCACGAAGAAACTCACCCAATAGAGCGACGACACGTACGTCCACTGCCAGAACAGCATGGCGGCGATAATGCCGGCGACGACAGCCGGCAGGAAACCGACGGTAAAGGCCCCATACAGGATCAGCGTCGGCACCGGCGTGAAGTAACCGTTGGCGATATCGACGATGAACCCGAAGGTGCGGCGATCCGAATACGACCCATCGAACATCGAGTACGTGGCCCAGGCGTCCGCCCAGACCGCCGAGGAGAACATCCGTCCCGGCGGCACCCTCGTGGTGAGGAACTCGACCGCCGGGCTCCGGCCGGTCTCGCGCCGCCGTTCGCGCCAATACACGGCCCGCTTCTCGATGTAGTCCAGCCGCAGTTGTAGACACGCCTCCCAATAGCAGATGAGCAGATTCGTGGAGAAGAACAGGCTGAACAGACAGTGGATGGCGTTGAGATCTCCGTGGACGTAGTAGCGCGTACCGATCCCGAGCAGGGTAAGGATCGCGATCACCACCGCCGAGAGTGCTCCGGCCGGCATTCTGCCTCCCTGTTAGGTAGGCGGCGGCCCTAGTAGGTGCCGTCGAGGAACGTGTCCTGGAGACGGTCGCGCCGCGCGATGGCGACGCACTCACCGAGGTCCGAGAGGTACTCGCCGAGCACGGGCGTGTGGACGGACGTGATGGGCTGGTGGATGGCGGGCGGCTTGCGGTGCTGACCCATCATCCAGCCCCGCTCGTTCATGAGTCGCGCGACGGCGAAGATATTGAACGGTTCCCCGGGTTCGACATCGTAGCGGAAGAGGTTCGTGTCCCCTTCGGGCTCGAACACGTAGAGGCCGTCGATCGCCCTTACGCCCTCGATCGCAGCGTGGGTCGTCTCCATGATCCCGCGCACGATCTCCCGGTATCCCTCCCGGCCGATGTGCCGGAGCATCGTCCACGCGCAGGCCACGGCGCCGCCCGGCCGGGAGCCCTGGGCGGTGGCCGAGGCGTAGGAGCCGCCGGCGAGGTCGCGAACGACGTACCGGGCGTAATCGACATCGTTGCCGTCGGCGAAGAGCACGAGCGAGGCGCTCTTCTGCGCGAAGCCGAACTTGTGGAGGTCTGCGGACAGGCTGGACACGCCCGGCACGGAGAGGTCGAAATCGGGGACCGGATAGCCGAGTTCCCGCGCAAAGGGAGAGATGAAGCCGCCGTAGCAGGCATCCGAGTGCAGGCGGACGCCCGTCTCGAGGGCAAGCTCACCGAGTTCCCGCATGGGATCGATGAGCCCGTAGTAGATCGTGGGGGCGCCGGCGTAGATGAAGATGGAGGATTCGTCGATGGCGTCGCGGATGGCGTCCACGTCCGCGCGGAAGTCCGGCCGGCAATCCGCGTACTTCATGTCGAGGTCGAGGATCTGGGCCGCCTTGTCCACCGACGGGTGCCGGCTGTAGGCGGCGACGATGTTGAGCCGGCCGAGGTCGGGACGCGCCTCCCGCTTCATGTCCCGCGCGACCTTCACGGCCTGGAAGATGCTCTCCGTGCCTCCGGAGGTGAACTGGCCCGCCGCACCTTCCGGCGCGTTGAAGAGGTCGAGGCCCATCTGGACGACCTCTTCCTCCATCGCCCCGACGCTCGGGAAGGAGCCTTGGCCCGAGAGGGCGTTCTCCACGGAGTAGATGGCGTGCGACGCATCCTGCACCCGCTTCAGCGCCTCATTGACATAGTAGACGAGGTACGGGACGCGACCGTTCTTCCAGTCGTAGTCGATCGCCTTCCGGCCGAGCAGTTCGCTCTCGAGCGTCTCCCAGTCGATTCCCTGCTCGGGGATCCGCTTTCGGGTCTGAACGCCGGGACTCGCGGTACTCGTTGCCTGTGCCAATTCGATGCCCTCCGTCGTACGGTAGCGTGACCCGGGATCCGCCCGCGTCACCGTCCGTTGCCGGTCGTCGAAATCCAACCTTGTCTGAGAAGATGGGCGGGGCAACGCACGGGGCCGACGAGCGATCCGGGGCCTGGAGCAGGGGCTTGTCTGAGGAGGCGGCGTCCCGTCAGATACCGGGGTCGCCGTACTGCCGAAGCCGGACCCGAGACCGCCCCCCCAAACCCGGGACCTGACAAACGAATGGCCTGGCTGCAGACACACTGGATCGCGGTGGCTCTCCTCGCCGTGTACGGCGCCCTGCTCGTGCGGCACGCGATCGAGGGCCGGCGCGGGACGAAGGGCCGGGCGGACTACTACGTCGGCGGGCGGTCGATGGGTGGAGTCGTGCTTGGCCTCTCCTTCTTCGCGACCTATTCGAGCACAAACAGCTTCGTCGGGTTCTCGGGACAGGCGTACACCTACGGGGCGCCGTGGCTGCTGCTCGCGCCCGCCGTCGTCATCTTCTCGCTCTCGGCCTGGATCTGGGTCGCGCCGAGGCTCCGCGCCTTCACGGGGGCGGTGGACTCGGTCACGCTCGCCGACTACGTGGGGTTCCGCTTCGAGAGCCGGGCGGCGCGCGTCCTGGCGGCGATCATTGTGATCTTCGCCAGCTTCCTGTACATGATCGCGGTCTTCAAGGGGATCGGGAATCTGCTCGAGATCTTCCTCGACATCCCCTACAGGGGCGCGATCGGGTTCGTGTTCGTCGTCGTCGTCCTCTACACGGCCGTCGGGGGGTTCATCTCGGTCGTGAAGACGGATGCGGTGCAGGGGATCGTGATGTCGATCGCCGCCATCCTCCTCTTCTGGGGGACGCTGAACAGCGCCGGGGGGCTGGGGGCCATCGACGCGATCCGCGCGGCGCCCGACACCTCGGGACTCTTCCGCTGGGACGCGGCGATGCCCTTCCCCGTCCTCGTGGGAATCATCGTGGCGGGGACGCTCAAGTTCATCGTCGACCCGAGACAGCTTTCGCGCTTCTACGCTCTTGCCGATCCGCAGGCGGTGCGCCGCGGGCTCATCGTGTCGACGATTGCCTTTCTCGGCGTGTACACGCTCCTGCTCCCGATCGGGCTCTATGCCCACGCGGTGATCGGCAGCGGACTCGCGGAATCGGATCTCGTCGTGCCGACGCTGCTCGGGGACGCCGGGATCCTGCCGGCGCTCCCGGCGGCGTTCATCCTCGTGGCCATGCTCGCGGCGGCGATGTCGTCGCTGGACAGCGTACTGCTCGTGATGGCCTCGACCTGGGAGCGGGACGTGATCTCGCTCTTCCGCCGCGTGGAGGAAGGACGCGACGAGGGACGCGCCGTGGCGCACACGCGGCTCTGGGTCGCGCTGTTCGCGATCATCACGGCCTGGCTCGCGCTCAACCCGCCGGGGAGCATCGTCACGCTGACCGCGTTCTCGGGCGGTCTCTATGCGGCCTGCTTCTTCCCGGCCGTGGTGCTCGGCCTGCTCTGGCGGCGAGGCACCGGGGCCGGGGCCGTGGCTTCGCTGCTGACCGGCTTTACGGTGCTGCTGTGCTGGGATCTGGTTCCGTTCTCGGACGCCGTGCACGAGGTGTTCCCCGCGATGGCGCTCTCGCTCGCCGCGTACGTGGGCTGCGGCCTCGCGGCCCCGCCGCTGGCGGCGGCCAAGCGCCTCGACATCAAGCTCTAGCCAGTAGCCGGCCTGTGGCAGGCCTTCGAGCTTATTCTCCGCTCGCCGCCGCGACATCGAGGGCGAGGCGGCAGCACAGCGACCCCCGGTCGGCCCCGTGCCGGAGTTCGACCGACGGCTTCCAGCCCCACTCGGAATACTGGGTGACGCCGGGGACGGACTGCGGCACGCGGGGTTCGCCCGCCGCGATCCGGGCCGCGTGCAGGCGCATCTCGAGCCGATAGCCAGGGCGTTCGAGCTGGCCCTCGCTCAGGCGGCCGAGGTCCTCGGTCTCCACGCCGAGTTTCTCGCGGCCGATGCGCCGAACGAGAGCTCTGTCCGCCTCGCCGTCGGCATGCGAGCCCGCGGGCAGACCCCACACGCCGGGCAGATCGGGATCGTCATCGGGGCGGCGCACGAGCAGCCAACGGGGCGTCTTACCGGCCGATTCCGGATCCTCGATCACGAGGGCCATCGCGTGACGCGTAGGGCGGGCGTTGGGACCGCAGTCGCCCGTCATCTCGCAGCCAGCGCCTCCAGCCGTTCCCGCGCGGCGTCAAAGCGATCGAGGATATTCGGGATGTCCGCACCGCCGTAACCCGCGGTCAACCTGAGCCGCGCTACGCCGAGGATCGCGAGGAGTTCGGCAGCCGCAGCTCGGCGGACGGCGGGATCGGAACTGCCGACGCTTCCGATCCACACGGGCGCGGTGTGCGCGAACGGGTAGTTCGCCATCATCGGCCAGCGGGCCGGGCCTCCGACGGCACGCGCAGCGACCCATCCCCCCTCCGGAAGCGTCAGGTCGCCCTCGAAGCGGCGCGAGCCGGGGCCGCCGAGCCCCTCCCCGCTCCACGCCACCTCGCCGTTCACCAGCACCTCGACCCGCTCCACCTCCGTGGCGGTCGCGACGTCGAGCGACCACGAGACCTCCCCGGCGGACACGATGTGGCCGGGCTCGGCTCCGTCGATGCTGAACTCGATGAACGGTCCGTTGGTCACGAAGCTGCGGCCGTTTCGCAGCGCGTCCATGTAGGTCGACCAGTTTTCCACCGTCCCGGTCTGCGCGTACACGCGCGAAGTGCCGATGGCCATCGTGCGGTAGAAGTTGTTCATCACGTCGGTCCCGGCCGAGGGCACGATCGGGATCCCGGCATTCAGCAGCAGGTGCCAGATCTGCGAGGTGAGGATCTCGTCGCTCCACAGGCAGACGATCTCGAGCGCATCCAGATTCCCCAGCACGGCGTCGGGGACGAGTTCGATCGGCACGACGCCGTAGAGGTCGGCGATCGACGCTTCGGCCCAGGGCGTCGCGCGCGGCATGCCGCGCGTGCTCACGGGGTGCACGTAGTACTGGAAGCCTCCCTGGGCCCGGGCATGTCGCAGCGGCTCGGCGTTCGCGCGGTCGTCCGATCCGTAGACCTGGTAGCCGGGTCCCCACACCCAGGGCCAGAACAGGTCGTCGATCTCGATCAGGCCCAGGTGGCCGAGGAAGTGGGACCGGACCTCCTGCCCGAAGCGGACGAAGGGCGGGCCGCCCGAGTGCCGCCACGTCCACAGATCCTGATCCTCGAACCGGTTGTGGAGGTTCGCGAGGAGCGGCGTGGCGAAGTCCAGCGCCTCGCCCCGCATCATCGGCATCAGGTCGTCCGGCGAGAGGTCGTAGGGGCCGCCGTAGTTGAGATGGAAATGGTGTTCGCCCGAACTCCAGCCGCCGGCGCGGGCGTCCCAAACGGGAGAAAGCACGACTTCGACCTCCGCGGCGGCGGACGCGGCACCCACCTGTACCGTCGCGGATGCTTCGGGCGTCGCGAGCCCCTGAACGGCCGAGACCGTGACCTCGCCGACCGGAACGGTGAGTTCGATGACACCTGGCGAATAGAAGAAGACGCGGCCGCTCTGTCCGTCGAACCGCGACGCCGGACCGTCCGGGACCAGCGGGTGCCCCGCGCCGTCCACGACCGCGAGCCGGGCCGCCACCGGAGCGCCGCCCTCCTCGGCCACCGTCCGTATCCGAAGACTCGCCGTCGCAACACCCCAGTCCCAGGCCGTCACGTCCACCGTCTCGATGGGACCGCCGGCGGCTCGCACACGCTTGAGATTCATGCGTTCCCGGTCATCGGCCTCGGCGAAGTAGACCCACTCGCCGGCTGGGTCCCAGGCGGGCGTCAGCGGCAAGCCGCCCGAGGCCAGCAGGATGGATGGCCCGGGCTCCGCCACGTTGAGGAGCCGGAGGTCCCACCCCTCCTGCGTCGGCCAGTTTACGGCCACGGTGGACCCGTCGGGACTCAGAGCGGGCCGCGCCATGGACGCGATGCTCCCCTCGATGAGCGTCCGCGGCTCCGCCGCATCGCCCGACCGCAGGACGACACGGTCGCGGCCGCCGCCTTTCCAAAGGTAGACGAGCGCCCGTTCGCCGGGCTGGGGCTTCAGTTCGATCCCGCGTGCGTCGGTCACCGGCCGCCGCACGCCGCTCTCGATGTCGACCGCCCACAGATCCAGGGCCCCGGCCTCCGATTCGGCCGATGAGTAGAAGATCTTCGTCCCGTCAGCGGAAAACGCAGGGTCGAGTTCGAGTCCGGGGCTGTCGACGCGGCCTAGTTCCGTTCCGCTGCCCGCGGCGACCCAGACGATCTCCGTGTCTTCGGTGTCATCGCGCACGAACGCGATGAGCTCGCCGTCGGGAGACCAGGCGGGCCGCGCGTCGATCCCCCCGCCGCGGGTCAGCCGCCGCGCGACTCCGCTCGACAGATCCATGACCCAGATCCAGCCGTGCGAGGCGAAGGCCACCCGCGCGCCGCCCGGCGACAGCGCCGGATCGATGGGCCCGGCCGTGAGCGTGGGCAGCTCATAGCCCTCGAGGTACACGTGATGGCCGTACCCCGCGACCTTCGGGTAGCGATTCGTCCACTGCGCCGCCCCGTCCGCGGGGGCCGCCGCGAGGGCGAGGAACATCGCGCCGAGCGCCCCGCAAACCGCGGACCGGCCGCTCGATACCGGCGACGGACGAACCGGATGCGCCCCCACGCGCGACGAGCTCAGCGCCGCCAGGCCGACGCGCCGGGGAGCCCGCTGCTCACCATCACTTCGAGCCCCGGCTCCGGAGCGCGCGCATCCGCCGCGCTCTGGGCCAGCGGACCGGAAGGCAGATCGCGGAAGATGGCCCTGACCTGCCCCGTGGCCGGATCGCGCAGGATCGCCATGGGCGGCTCGCTCCCCTCGGCGATTTCGACGCTGCCGCCCGGCCCGGCGAGGGAGAGACTCGCCAACGCCGTCTCCCATGCCGGCTCCACGGGAAGCGCAAACGTGAATCCGGACTCCCCGTCCCCGTCCCAGATCACTCCCATGTCGAAGCGGAGAGAGAACAGTTCGCTGCCGTCCGCCCGCCTTCCGGTCAGCGTGTACGGCCCGGGGGCGTGCGGCAGCACGGGGCGCGCGTCGACGACGAACGCGGGGTCGAGGTGGAGCGCACCGTCCGCGTCGGCCCCCCCGGATACGAGCAGCGTCCGGCTCGCGGCCGGCGCCTCCCACACCTCGAGCGTATCCTGCAGCCGGTAGCGCAGCGCGTTCGCAAAGTAGTAGTCGCTGACCCACGTCGGATCGCAGTATGACATAAAATCCCGCACCGGGGACGCTGGGTCGACCAGCGACCCGCCGTCCCGCGAATCCCAACCCCAGATGCCGATTCGCCCCCCTTCGTAGGGGAAGCTCGGATCCGGACCGCCTTCGTTCCCCGAGCACTCCGCATGGAACAGGCTCAGGTTATGTCCGAGCTCGTGCGCGAACGTCTCCGCGCTCAAGACCGAGATTGCGACCTTCCCCGAATAGGGGATCTCGTCTGAAAAGAACGGGAAGGTCGCGCGGCCCGCGATGTTACCCCCGATGTCCGGGATCAGACCGACCCAGTGTCCCACCCCCTCCTCCATGACCCGGATCCTTCCAACGTCCGCTATGAGGTCACCGGAGTCGTTCGAATCGACCGTAATGCTCGCATGGCGCGCAATCTCGATTTCCGCCACCGGAAGATACGTCCTCGTCTGCCGGAAGAACTCGTCTTCAGGGTCGGCGGTGCTCACGAACGTCGCGGCCTCGCGATCGTTGTCCTCGGTCCAGACCATGGGGAGCAGGGTCAGGAGCAGCGGGGGGACGGCCCTCACATCGACCGTCGTCCGTCCGCTCTCGGGGATGCGTTTCGACACGCCGAGATTCGGATCCAGCGTCCCGTCGGGGTCGATCTCCACGACCATCTCAAGTCCGGGCTGAATCACCTCGGCGGAGATGACGGCGTGGGGCGAAAGATCGAGTTCGCCTTCCTGTACTTCCGTCGGTATCGCGGACGAACCCGCCGGGATGTCTTCGACGTGCACTTCCGCACCGTCCACGAAGAACGTGACCCGCACCGGCGGGAGCATGGCCCCGGTCTCCTGTTCGGACGCCACGAACACGCGCAGGAGCGCCTCCCTGCCGGCGACGAGGGGGACAGGGAACTCGCGCGACTGCGCCGCCTGAATCAGGTAGGCCTCGGCGTGGGCCTCCCCGCCGCACAACTGGATTCGGGTCTTGAAGTACACCGATTCCATCCAGTCTCGGAAGGCGGGCGTCTGAGGCATGCACAGTCCGGTGTCCTCCGCGATCAACTCCCAGAGTTCCTCGAGCTGGGTCAGGTCTTCGGGCAAGGGGCCCGACAGGTCAGCATTACCCTGGACCCATATCCGATAAAGTTCGCTGGCGTCGCCCAACTCCGGCGGCAGAGGGCCAGACAGCTCGTTGTTTTCAACCAGGAGAAACGCGAGGCTGTCGATCTGTCCGAGCTCCGCAGGGATCGGGCCCTCGATGTTGTTGTCGGCAACAAACAGGGTTCGCAGGCTATCGAGTTGGCCAAGCTAGGACGGCAGGGGGTTCGACAGCTCGTTGTCGTAGAGGAGGATCCTTCGGAGCTTCCCAAGCGCCGCCAGGCTCTCGGGCAGCCCCCCGTCGATCCTTGTCTCGGTGATACGGAGCACCTCCAGTTCGGTCAGGTTTCCGAACTCCACCGGGATCGAACCGTCCAACCGCGCCTCGTACAGGTGGATTTCCTCGAGGCTCTCCAGGTTGCCCAGTTCGGGTGGGATGGAGCCGGACAGCTGGTTTTCACCCCCGCCGATCCACAGCACTCTCAGGTTCTCCAGGTTTCCGATTTCGGGCGGGATCTCGCCCTGGAACGCGTTTCCGTCAATGTCGATCCGCCGCAGTTCGGTGAGGAGGCCAATCTCCGCCGGGATCTCGCCCTCGAGCCGGTTGTAGTCCAGCCGCAACACCCGGAGGCTGGGGAAGTACTGGATCTCGGGAGGGATCTCACCCGACAGGTTGTTGCGATTCAGGTTGATCGTAGTGACCCGTCCCGTCGTATCGTCCACCGAGATGCCGAACCAGTCTTCGAGCGGGTCGTCCGTCCCCCAGTTGCCCGATTCCGTCCAACTCTCTCCGCCCATGGCCGCGTACAACTTCATCAGGTCCGACCGTTCCTCGTTGCAGGCGAGGAACTCGCCATCGCGCGTCGCAATCGCGTTCAGCCACGCTTGAAAGCCCTCGTCGCGCACCGTGCACAGCATCGTGCCGCCGTACTGCAGCGTCTGTATGCCCAACTCCGTGAGAGAAGCCGGGATGGGGCCGGAGAGCCCCGCGTTTCCGTGCACGCGCAGTTCGGTGAGGAAGGCCAGACGGCCGAGGTCCTCCGGAAGCTGACCGCTCAGGCCGTTCTCGCTCAGGTCGATCGCCGTCACGCGCGAGTTCGCATTCGCCGTCACGCCGTACCAGCTTCCGACCGGCGCGTCCGTCCCCCAACCGTCGTTGTTCGTCCATTCGCCCCCGCGCGTGCCGACGTAGAGGTCCATGAGCGTCGCCCGATCCAGGCTGTGCACCGCGACCGGCGCGGAGTTCGAGACGGGGCCCGACGTGGCCGTCAGACTCGCGCTGCCCTCCTTCAGGCCGGTCACGAGCCCGGTGGCATCGATCGTCGCGACGGCCGGATCGCTGATGGTCCACGTCACCACCGCATCCGAGATGGGCTGCGCCCGGTCGTTCAGGACGCGCGCCCTCACGCGGATCGTATCCCCCGCCACGACGGCAACCGTCTCCGGGTCCAGGGTGATCCTCGCCGGCACGGTCGCGGTTGGGGGCGGCGGCGGCGGCCCGGGCGGTGGTCCCGCCGTCTCGTCCCCTCCACAGGAGAGGACCGCCAGACCGGCAAAGCCGAGCACCGCGGAACGCGCGGCGCGTGCACGGGGGGAGCGATAGGAATCGGAGCTGCCGGAGGTCGTGCGGATGCGCTTCGCCATGGGTTCGCCTTCCGTCTTTTCGGGGACGGGTGCCGGCCGTGAAGGACCGCCATGTCCGCTACCGGGCAACGCCCCCGAGTGTGCCTGCAAACAGGACCGGTTATTTTTTAGTCTAAAGACCTGTCGTCCGGTTGGCACCCTCCGAGGTGCTCGTCAAAGAAGGCGTCGAGCCGGCTGTACATGTCGACCGAGTTGGAGGGATCCCGGAAGCCGTGTCCCTCGGGATACGTCTTCGATTCGAACTCCTTGCCGAGCGCCTCAAGCCGCTCGACCGCGAGTTCGAAGTTCTCGAACGGCGCCCTTACGTCGAACTCTCCGTGCATGATGAGGACGGGGGCGGTGATGCGGTCCATCCGGTCGAGCGTCTCGCTCTTCGCGTAGATCTCGGGCCGCTCCTCGGGCGTCCCGCCATGCCCCGTGATCGTGAAGATCTTCCCCAGACGGTCCGCGTAGCGGAGGGTCAGCGACTCCGAGTAGATACCGCGCATGGGGACAGCCGCATCGAACTTGTCGGGCGTGCGCGTGATCGCGGACATGGACTGCATGCCTCCGTAGCTCCCGCCGTAGATGCCCACGCGCCCGTTGACGTACGGCTGGCGGCGCAGCCAGTCCGCCGCGGCGCCCGGGTCCTTCGACTGGTCGTTCAGCCAGTCCTCGACCGACAGATCCTGAAACTCGCGACCGAAGCCGGACCCCCCGCGATAGTTGATGGCGAGCACGACGAAACCCTCGTTCGCGAGGTACTGCTCCACGAGGTTCGTCCCCTGCGTGTAGGAGTTCGTCCCTCCCCCATGCACCTGGACGAGGGCCGGGCACGCGGGCGGGTCGGAGCCGGCGGAGCGCGCGACCCGGACCGCCGGCGGCAGGTAGAGAAATCCCTGGATGTACAGGCCGTCGAAGGAGCGGAAGGAGATCTCCGCGGGACGCTGGACGCCTTCGAAGTCCGGCGAAAAGTCCGTCACGCGGGCCGGGGTTCCACCGTCGAGGTCGAGGAGCCAGGCTTCCCTGCCCTCCGTCGCCGCATCCCGCGTGAACACGGCGCGGCTGCCGTCCGGCGTCGCGTGCAGCGACGACCACGCCCCGCCGACGTTCGTGACCCGCGTGGCGACGCCGCCGGAGGCGGGGACGGACCACAGATCGAAGGCGCCGCGCTGCTGGTACGGGAAGTAGATGCGCTCGCCATCGCCGGACCAGAAGGGGTCGAAGCGCATGATCGCGTCGGTCGCGTAGACCTGCATGTCGAGCGGCGCTTCGCGGAGGACGCGCGGGACGGTACCGGCGAGATCGAGGTCGATACGGTACAGGTACGCGAGGTCCTCGTACCAGTACTCGTCCTTGGACGTCCCCATCAGGACGAGGCTCGATCCGTCCGGCGACCAGACGGGGCTCGAGGAAGCCATGAGCGAAGCGGAGACCCGGTGCGCTTCGCCGGACGCCACGGCGACGAGCCACACGTCGTCGTGCCACCAGTCGGCCCGGTTGGAGATGTAGGCGATCCACCGACCGTCCGGCGACCACATGGGGCTGAAGCGGCTGTCGTCGGCCTCCGCCGCGCCGGCCGTCAGCTGCCGCGGGGGCGTCGCCCCGGTCGCGTTGACGAGCCAGATGTCCTGGGAGCCGGAGGCCGTGGAGTAGTAGGCGAGCGTCGTGCCGTCCGGCGACCACGAGGGGGCGCGAAGACCGCTCACGCCTTCCACCACGACCACCCGGTCCGATGTTCCCGCTTCTGCGACGACGAGGCTTCCTCCGGCGATGAAGGCCAACCGCTCCCCCTCCGGGGACCACGTCTGCGCGCCGCCGGCGAGCCGGAAGGTCGCGGCTTCTCCCTCCGCGGCCGCCACCTCCCCCGTCGCCGAAGTCGGGACAAGGTGGATCCCGCGTCCCCCCGCGCCTTCGACAGGTCCGGCCACCGCGAGCATGGATCCGTCGGGCGAGAGCACGGCGCGTCCGGCGCCCCCCGCGGCCGTGAAGAGGTTCTCCAGCGTCAGCGGGATCCGGCCGTCGTCGACGACCCCGCCGCCGGGGGGCGAGCAGCCGATTGCGAGGAGCCCCAGGACCGCGTACCGCCTGTGGCGCTTTCGGACGGATCGCGGGGATCGAGACACGGTTCCTCCTGAGGGACGGTTTCGCATGAGTATTGCCCGGGGCGATGGTCCGACAATACCGATCAGAGAAGGAAAAACCCATTCCGCGACCGGAGGTCGAAGCGCCTTGACCGAACCTGCCGTCACGCTGACCGACTACGGGCTCACGCTGCTCTGCGCCGTGCTGGTGTGGCTCGCGCGCTCACACGTGAGGGCCGATCTGCGCCCGTGGGCGATGGGACTCTTCGCCGGCTCGGGCGCCGCGGCCCTCTTCGCCGGCACGGTGCACGGCTTCTTCGGGGACGCCGCGACCCTCGGATACCGCGTCCTCTGGCCCGCCACGATTCTCACGGTGGGAGCTACGGGACTCGCCGCCTGGGGCCTGGGCGCACGGATCGATGGCCCGCCCGGGGGTACGCGGTGGATCACCAGGCTCGCCGGGCTCGCCTACATCGCCTACGTCGCCATCGTGCTGGCAGGGTGGCAGGCGTTCGCCGTCGCGGTCGCCTTCTATCTGCCTGCCGTCATCTTTCTCACCGTGCGCTTTGCACGGGCTTGGCGTCGCCGCCCCACCGCGAGCCGGCGGCGGGCGCTGATCGGCTTCGGGCTCACCTTCGCCGCGGCGGCCATCCAGCAACTTCAGATCCCGATCCACCCCGTCTGGTTCGACCACAACGCGCTGTACCACGTCGTGCAGGCGGCGGCGTTCATCCTGCTCTATCAGGGGATCAGCGGCGAAGAGTAACGATGTTTCTCCAACGTCAGGGGTGTGCCATGCGTGACGTCACCTTCCCCGGCTCCCGGCTTCTCGCCGCGGGTTCCGTTCTCTCCCTCGTCCTCTCCACCGGATTGCTCGCCCAGGAAAGCCGCCCGATGACGGTCGAGGATGTCCTCGCCCTCAAGAGCCTGTCGCAGGTCTCCGTGAGCCCGGACGGACAGTGGGTGGCCTACGTCGTCACGGAACGGGACATGGGAGAGGACCGCCAGGAGACGGACGTATGGGTCGTTCCGGCGGCGGGCGGCCCCGCGGACGTCCGTCAGCTCACCTTCCGCCCGGGATCCGACGATTCGCCGGTCTGGCACCCATCGGGGGAATGGCTCGCCTTCTCCTCGGACCGCGAAGGGGTGAGGCAGGTCTACGGCATCCGGCCGGACGGCGGCGAGGCATGGCAGGTGACGTCCCACGAGACCTCGGTCGGGAGCTTCCGCTTCGCGCCCAATGGCCGGCGGCTCGGCTTCGTGGCGAGCCCCTCCGCGACGGAGGCGGACCGCGAACTCGAGGAGGTGCGGGGACGCCCGATGGTCTGGGACTCCGTCTACACGGACCAGTGGTCGCGCCTCCACGTTGCCGAAGTCGAGGACAATGTGGCCGGCGAGGGAGTCAGGTGGTCGCCGGACGGCCTCCACGTGGTGTCCTTCGTATGGTCCCCGGACTCGCGAGCCGTCGCGTTCGGGGCGCGGTCGTCGCCCGTGCTGAGGACGACCTACTACGGGGCGACGTACGTCCAGGCGGGGGCGGAAGCGGAGGCCCGGAGCGTCACCTCCATCCCGGGCGGCGAGAATCCGGTAGCGTGGGACGATGAATCGGGACTCATCGTGTCCGGGACGGGACAACTCCTCGGAACCTTCAATCGGCAGCTGTGGCGGGTGCCGTTCGGCGCGGACGGCAGCGCGCTGGACCCTGTTTCGCTCACGGGCGATCTGGACGCGAACGCGAACCTCGTCCACATCGATGGGGCGCGGCTCATCGTCTCCGCGGCCCGGCGCACCGGAGCCACGGTGTACCGGATCCCTCTCGCCGACGGCGCCGCGGCGGGCGCGCCGGGCGATCTGACCGATGGCCGGCGCTACTACTCCGGCGCCTCCGCATCCGCGGACGGGAACTTCCTCGCCTTCACCGCCGAGGACGGCATGACGCCTCCGGACATCTTCATCACCTCGATGGACACGTTTCGTCCCGAGCGTCTGACCGACCTGAACCCGCAGGTGGCCGATCTCGCGCTCGGCGAGCAGGGGGTCGAGTCGTGGCCTTCGCGGGCCGGAGGAGAGGAGATCGAAGGCGTGCTCACGCTTCCCGTCGGGTACGAGGAAGGGGACCGCGTCCCGATGGTCCTCGTGATCCACGGCGGCCCTTCCGGCATCTCATCGGACCGTTTCAACGCGACGCGCGGCGCCTACCCGGTGCAGGTGTACGCGGGCATGGGATTCGCCGTGCTGCAGCCGAACTACCGGGGCTCGAGCGGCTACGGCGAGCGTTTTCGGGGTCTCAACCGCGGCGACATCTCGGGCCGGGACTGGGTCGACATCGACTCCGGGGTGGACGCCATGGTCGAGCGCGGAATCGCGGATCCCGAACGGCTCGCGGTGAGCGGATGGAGCTTCGGAGGCCACCACACCTACTGGGGGATCACGCAGACCGACCGCTTCAGGGCCGCGAGCGCGGGCGCCGGCGCGAACGACCTCATCTCCATGTACTCGCAGACGGACATCCCCGAATTCTACCACACGTATCTGGGTCCGAAGCCGTGGGAGGACTGGGATCTCTACGAGGAGCGCTCCGCGTACCGCCATGTTGAAAACGTGACGACACCGCTCCTGATCCAGGTGGGCGAAAGGGACGAGAGGGTGCCCGCTGAACAGAGCATCCAGTTCTTCGAGGCCGTCCGCGCCATCGGTAAGGCGCCGACGACCCTCGTGCTTTATCCCGATCAGCCACATGGTGTTAGATCCCCTCGTCTCCAGCGGGATCTCATGTCGAGAAACGTGGAATGGCTCACGCGCTGGGTCCTGGAGCCGGAAGCGCTGGTTCCGTGACGCCCTGTTGGGCCGCTACGTTCATTAACGACATGAAGGTACGCCCGCGGAGGAGGAGGATCGTGCGACGCTCCCGTCCGAGTCTTTGCGGTCTCGTGCTCGCGGCAGGCATGCTCGCGACAACAACCGGCCCGGCCGCGGCCCAGGAGGAGCCCGACGTCACGGAAGCCGGTCTCGCGCGCGGCGAGATGTTCTACCAGGCCCACTGCGGCCGGTGCCACGGCATGCTCGGCCAGGGGGGAGAGGGGCCGAGCCTGGCGCGCCCCACCCTGCCCCGCGCGCCGGACCACGAATCGCTCGTCGAGGTGATCCGGGGCGGGATCTCAGGTACCGGCATGCCGGGGACGCGATCCAACCTCGTGTCGGACCTCGAGGTCGACCTCATCGCCGCCTACGTCCGCTCGCTGGCGGAGGACGTCGTCAGGGAGGTCGCGGGGGACGCCGCGCGGGGACAGGAAGTGTTCGCCTCCGCGGGCGACTGCTACTCCTGCCACGTCGTCGACGGCCGCGGGACGGGGATCGGCCCCGAACTCACAGGGATCGGGCAGCGGCGCGGCGTCGATTACCTCTACGCGTCGCTGCGGACGCCCGGGTCGGAGTTGCCGGTCACCAGACGAGGCATTCTGCGGGGGTTCAGGGGATACCTGCCGATCCGCGCCGTCACGCGCGAGGGCCGCGTCATCACGGGCATGCGCGTGAACGAGGATGCCTTCACGATCCAGTTGCGGTCGATCTCCGGCCGCACGGTCTCGCTTCGCAAGGAAGACCTCGTGGAACTCGAGAAACAGTTCGATCACTCGCTGATGCCCGCCGTGGAGGAGATGACGGAAGCGGACATCGACGACCTCGTCGCCTTCCTGACCGACCTCGGAGGGGGATCATGAAGACTGTCACGGTCTCCGCGCTCGCGGCGGCGACCTTGCTGTGCAGCGGGGTTCTCGCGGGCACAGCCGCGCAGGTACCGTTCGAGCGCCTCGTGAACGCGGACGACGAGCCGCACAACTGGTTCACGTACTCCGGCAACTACGCCTCGCACCGTTTTTCCGCGCTCGACGAGATCCACCGCGGCAACGTCGGAGAGCTGAAGGTGATCTGGGCCTACCAGATGAGCGGCGGGCTCATCGAGACGACGCCGGTCGTGGTCGACGGCGTGATGTACGTGACGGAGCCGCCGAGCAACGTGAGCGCGCTCGACGCCCGCACCGGGCGCCGCCTCTGGCACTGGTCCGCCGATGTCCCGTCCTCGACGAAGAACATCGGCTTTCCGCGGGTGAACCGGGGCGTCGCGATCCTCGATGAGACGGTGTTCGTGGGCACGCTCGACGCCCGCCTCGTGGCCCTGGACGCCGGATCCGGCGCCGTCCGCTGGGAGGTGGACGTCGCGGACAACTTTCTCGGCTTCTCGATCACGACGGCGCCGCTCGCGCTCGACGGCAAGGTCATCGTCGGCGTGTCGGGCGCGGAGGCCGGCGCGAACGGGTTCGTCGACGCCTACGACCCCGGCACCGGAACTCTCCTCTGGCGCACGTTCACGATCCCGCGGCCGGGCGAGCCGGGGAGTGAGACGTGGGGCGGCGACAGCTGGGAGCACGGCGGCGGTTCGACGTGGCTCACCGGTTCGTACGACGCCGAGCTGGATCTCCTTTACTGGCCCACCGGGAATCCGGCGCCCGACTGGAACGGGGACCTGCGGCCCGGCGACAACCTGTACACGAACTCCATCCTCGCCCTGGATCCCGACACGGGCGAGATGCAGTGGTACTTCCAGTACACGCCGCACGACACGCACGACTGGGATGCGAATCAGATCCAGGTGCTCGTGGACGCCGAATGGGAGGGTGAACCGCGCAAGCTGGTCGTGACGGCGAACCGGAACGCCTTCTACTACGTGCTCGACCGCCAGACCGGCGAGTTCCTGCACGGCGTGGAGTACTCGAAGCAGACGTGGGCCGAGGGCCTCGACGAGAACGGCCGGCCGATCGTGATCCCGGGAACGGAACCCACCGAGGAGGGGAACCTCGTCTGGCCCAGCCTGCAGGGGGCGGCGAACTGGTTCAGCCCCTCCTACAGCCCCGACACCGGGCTCTTCTACCAGCCGACCCGGATCATGGGGGCCATCTACTACAAGGCGGAAGTCGAATACGAACCCGGCCAGCCGTTTCTCGGCGGCGGTGAGCAGGCGCTATCGGGAGACGACGCGAGCGGTGCGGTCAAGGCACTCGACGTCCTCACGGGAGAACTGCAGTGGGAGTTCCCCCTGCTCTCCCCGCCGTGGGCGGGCGTGATGGCCACGCGCGGCGGTCTCGTCTTCGGGGGGAGTAACGAGGGCAACATCTTCGCCCTTGACGCCGAGACAGGCGAGGCGTTGTGGGACTTCCAGGCCGGCGCCGGTGTCCGCACCGCCCCCATGTCGTTCGAGGTGGACGGAGAACAGCGCGTCGCCACCGCCGCGGGCGCCGTCCTGTGGGTATTCGGACTCCCCTAGCCTCGTGTACGGACGAAGATCGAACAACTGGTGACTTGAGCAGGAGGCCGTCATGACATCCCGGAACCGTCTTTCCGTGCAACAGCTGCGGCGCCGCGCCGTGCCGGCCATGGCGCTTCTCGGAGCAGCGCTCCTGTCGGCGACCGTCGCCGCGCGGGCGCAGTCGCCCTTGCCGTCTCCGCCGAGCGTCGAGGAGATCGACGCGTGGGTCGAGGACGCCATGGCGCGGTGGGAAGTGCCGGGGCTGGGTCTCGCCATCGTCCATGAAGGCCGGAGCTACCTGTCGACCGGTTACGGGGTGCGCGAACTGGGTCGGGACACGCCCGTCGACGGAGGGACGCTGTTCAGCATCGGCTCCTGCTCGAAGGCGTTCGGAGCCGCCACCATCGCGTCCCTGGTCGAAGAGGGGAAGCTGCGCTGGGACGACCGCATCACGGACCACATCCCGTGGTTCCGTCTCCACGACCCGTGGACGACGCGCGAGATCCGCGTGCGGGACATCGTCACGCACCGTGTCGGGACCGGGAGCAACCAGCCGCTGCGCCCGCTCGTCACGGACCGGCGAGACTATCTCATGCGCCTCCCCCACACCGATCCGGACCACGCCTTCCGCGACCGCTACGGCTACACGAACGACATGTTCGTGCTCACCGGCCATCTGGTGGAGACGGTTTCCGGAACGGATTGGGACTCCTACGCGCGCGAGAAGCTCTGGAATCCGCTGGGGATGACGACGACGACGGCGCGCATGGCGCCCGCCAACGCGAGCCCGAACCACGCCGAGCCGCACGCGATCGTTGAGCGGCGGTTCATCGGGAACGCGGCGACCACGGGAATGCCGCTGGAGCCCGTGCCGTGGCAGTACGCGGAGGACGTCACCGTGCCCTCAGGCGGCGTGATCACCTCGGCGGACGAGATCACCGAGTGGATGCGGTTCCACGTCGGCACACACCCGAACCCGCCGCTCTCGCGGTCAACCGTCGAACTCATGCATACGCCGCACACCGTGATACCGAACCCGAGCAGCTGGATGCCCTTCGAGGGGCCGGGCGCGTACGCGATGGGTTGGTCGACGGGGAGATTCGGGGACGTCACGGGCGTGGGCCACGGAGGGAATGCCCTGGGGTTCAACTGCTCGATCGCGCTGGCGCCGGAACAGGGCTTCGGCGTGTGGGCGACGACGAATCGGAACTCCGAGCTTCCGTGGGTGCTCACGCAGTGGGCGATGGCGCGTTTCGTGGGCACGGATGAACTGCGGAGCCGCGATTGGCATGCGGAATTCGAACGGAGCGTCGCCGAGGGGAACCGCCGGATCTTCGAGGCGGAGGAGGCGCGGCAGGCAGCCCGGCTCGACCAGGGGCCCTCGGTGCCGCTCGAGGCCTACGTCGGCACGTACCGCAACGGCTACGCCGGCGAGTTGCGCATCCGCCTGACGGACGAAGCGATCCCGCCGCTCATGCCCGCGGAGGGCCGGCTGGGCCGCTGGGACGGGACTCCGGGAGTGAACGAACGGCCGGCCGCGAACGCATCGGCGGGCGCCGCACGCAACGGGACAGGCAACGGGCCGGCGAACGGAGCTGAAGAATCGGCCGACGAACTGCGGCTCGTGGCCGAGTTCGATGGCCGGGAACGGCCCGTGCGGATGCCTCTCGAGCACTGGCACGTCGACCGCTTCGACATGTGGTTCGGCGATGTCAGGATCGGCGTCTCGTTCCTGCTCGATGACACCGCGCGCGTGACGGGCGTCGAGATGGACTACTACGGTCGCTTCGAACGCGTGCCCTAGTGGCCGCGGCAACGAGCCCCGCTGCGCTCAAGCGGCGCTGACGCGGGGTCTGCCTCGGCCTGCCGGGGGTCAGCGGACGTACAGCCGGTTCGCGTAGCTGTACGCGGTGACCGCCGACACGATGTGGCAGATCCAGCCCAGCGTGCCGCCGGTGCCGAGCCACAGGCCGGGGGTCACCAGCAGCCAGAAGAGTCCGCGCAGGAACTTGCCGTTGTACCACTGGCCGATGCCCGGCACCAGGAAGCTCAGCACGGCGGCCGTCAATGGGTTCTTCACGTGTGTCCTCCCCGGGAGTCCGTCGTTCCGGGCGGGCGGGGCCACGCCCGTACCGTGACTTCCTACGCGGGGTCGGCGATGGGAGTTTCCGGACCGGCGGCCTTCAGCCCGCGGCGCAGCCCCCGAGATGCCGGCTGAAGAACTCCTCCAGGCGCGACCAGGTGTCGACGCGGTTGTCCGGGTTCCGGAAACCGTGCGCTTCGTCCGGGTACGTCTTCACCTCGATGCTCTTGCCGAGCCGCTCGAATTCGGCCACCGCGTTCTCGAAGTTCTGGATCGGAACGCGGCGGTCGAGTTCCCCGTGCATGAGGAGAACGGGGGCCGTGATGTCGGCGATGCGCGACACGACGTTGCTCTTGGCATACGTGTCGGGGCGCTCCTCGGGCGTGCCGCCGTGGCCGGTGACGGAGAAGATCTTCCCCAGCCGGTCCGTGTACTCGAGCGTGTTCAGCTTCGAGTAGGCACCGCGCATGGGGACGGCCGCGTCGAACCGGTCCGGCGTCAGACTGATCGCCGACAGCGACATGCTCCCGCCGTAGCTGCCGCCGTAGATCCCCACCTTTCCGTTCACGTAGGGGAGCGTGCGCAGGAAATCGGCCGCCGCGCCGGCATCGCGCGCCTGGTCCCACAGCCAGTCCTCGACGGAGAGTTCCTGGAACTCGCGACCGAAGCCGGATCCCCCGCGGTAGTTGATCGCGAGCACCACGAACCCCTTTGAGGCGAGGTACTGTTCGGTGAGATTGAGACCCTGCTGGTAGGAATTCGTCCCGCCCCCGTGGACCTGGACGAGCGCCGGGCACGTGGCTCCTTCCGCCCCTTGCGGCGGGTCGTAGAGGAAGCCCTGGATCCGGAGCCCATCGAAGCTGGGGAAGGCGATCTCGCGGGGCGCCGCGACGGATCGCCAGGACGGCGCGAACGAGGTGAGGCGCTCCGGTACGCCGCCGATGAGGTCGAGGGCGTACGCTTCCCCTCCCCGTGTCGGCGACGAGTGGACGAAGGCGAGGGTGCCGGCGCCCGCCGTGTGGCTGACGCGCGAGATCGTCCCCTCCAGGTGGGTGACGCGCGTGGCCACGCCGCCGGCGTGGGGCACCGCCCACACGTTGACCGTGCCGCGTTCGAGGTAGGGGAAGTAGATGAACGCGCCGTCCGCCGACCAGGACGGGGCGTGCCGCATCGCCGCATCGGTCGCGTAGACCTGCATGTCCACGATGCGTTCCGACGCCCCGGCGCCCGCCTCCAGATCCTCGATCACGTAGATGTAGGACAGGTCCTCGTACCAGTACTCATCCCTGGCGGTGCCGAAGACGGCGATCCGGTCGCCCTGCGGCGACCATACGGGGGTGGACATCGCCATCAGGGAGCGGGTGAGCTGGCGGCGGTCGCCCGTCTCGACGTTGACGAGCCAGAGGTCATCGCGCCAGTAGTCGGAGGCGTTCGACACGTAGAGGATCTCGCGGCCGTCCGGCCGCCAGGCGGGCGCGAAGCGCGGATCGTCGAGGGCCATGGCGGCCTCGGTCAGCTGGCGCGGCGGGGTCGCACCGTCGGCCGGCACGAGCCAGATGTCCTGGTGGCCGCTCGCCGTCGAGTAGAACGCGATCGTCCGCCCGTCCGGGGAGAAGGCGGGGGCCCGGACACCCTCCATGCGGTCCATCAGCGGGCGTGCTTCGACGTCGCCGACGTCCGCGACCCGGATCTGACCACCGGCCGCGAAGGCGATCCGGTCGCCGCCCGGTGCCCAGACCGGGTTCGAGCCCTGAAGCCAGAAGCGCGGCGTCCCGAAGCCGCCGGCGCCGTCGCGGGCCGCCAGGTACAGCCCCGCACCGTCCGGCCCCGAGCCGGAGATCGCCAGGCGGCGACCGTCCGGCGAGATGGAGACGCCGTGCGCGCCCGCGCTGTTGCGGTGGATGTTGTCGAGCGTGAGATCGAGTACGACCGGCGCGCCCCCGCCGGGCATCGCATCGTCGGGCGTCCCGCACGCGGCCGAAACCAGGAGCAGAGAGGCAATCCACGAAGTACCGGGAAGAGTGCGGGCTTTCATCGCGCCCCCTCCTCCCGCAGGCGCAGGTGCCGGGTGAGGAAAGCGCCCATTCGCTCGAGTATGTGCGTACCGGACTCGTCATCGTTGGAAGTATAAAAAATATGCACGCCATGCGTGGCGCGGGTCCGGCGGTGTGGGAAGCCCATCCGATCCTCCGGTATGTGGGGCATCCGAAGCTAGTCGAATTCGAACCCGACGCCCAGATCGAAACCGAGCGACACGGCATGGTCGGCGCTCGACGGGGTGTCCGCGGACATGCGCCGCCACGACAGACCCGGCCCGACGCGAAGGCGGCCGAAGCGAAGGCGGAGTCCGGCGCCCGCCTCCAGGCCGGGGCCCGCCTGCGGCGTCTCCCCTTCCGTCCCGACGCGCGTGGTCCCGTAGAGGACGCCGACCCGGCCCCACAGCCAGCCCTGCGACAACTCCGCACCGATGGCCGCATGTTGGCCGGTGACCGTCGGCTCCCTGCCGCGGCAGAATCCCTCCCGGCAGCCGAATGCGGTCCGGACATACCCGGCGTGGACGGCGACCCGCGGGCGCAGCCGCCTCGAAATCCGGACTTCGTGCGACAGGGCGGGAACCCATTCGAGACCCGCCGCGGTTGACGTGTGATTTCCCACCGTAAGACCGCTTCGCACCTCCACGAAGGTCTGGGCCCGCGCGCCGCCACCCGCCAACAACGTGCCGGCCACGCCCAGCGCCAGCGCGAGACCGGTGCGGGGCACCCGGACGCTCACTGGCGGGGGCCCGAGACCCTGACGAGGGGCACTCCGTCGCTGGCTACGATCTCCATGTCATCGGCCCACGGAGGAGGGGCCTCCCGCCCCCTCAGGATGCCGCGCAGGCGACCCGTGTCGGGGTCCATGACCAGCGACGCCCGGCGACTCCCCGACCTCTCGACGGTGACGGAGCCGTCCGGGCCCGAGAGGCGGACATGATCCAGTCCTTCAGGACCGCCCCAGCGGTCATCATAGGGAATCGCGAAGGCGAACTGTCCCCCCCCGTACTCCAATTCGTCCGGAGTGAAGGGGAAGGAGAACAGGGGCCGGCCGGCCGCGTCGAACCCCTCCAGGCGATACGGGCCCTCCCGGGCCGGCAGCTTCGGGGGCGCGTCGAGGACGAAGGCGGGCTCCAGCAGAAGATCCGGGGTGCCGGCATTCCCCCAGAGGAGCAGCGTCGGCTCAGGATCGACGCTCCGCAGGACCAGCGACTCGTGCTCCCGCCGGAACTCCATGGCCTTGATGAAATGATAGTCGCTGATCCAGCTCGGATCGCAGTACGTCATCAGGTCCCAATACTCGGCGGGATCGACCATCTGCGTGTTCCCGCCCCGGGTCTCGTATCCGAAGACTCCGATGGAGCCGTCCTCGTACGGGAAGTCCGGATCGGGGTTCACGGCGAGGCCGCAGGGAGCGTGTCGGAGCCCCATGTTGTGCCCCAGTTCGTGGGCAAACGTGTCGACATCAGGTATTCCGACTCCGATCGGCAGCCCAATGTAGCCCAACCCCTTGAGGGGAGCGTTCGGAGGGGCTGCGACGGCAGCGTAGTAATAGTCCGACCGTCGCTCCGTGAGCCGGAGCACGCTGATCTCGCGCAGAAGCCCCAGCCAGCCTGCCACCGTTCCGAGGTCCGCTGTCGTGCGGTAGGGCTCGTTCACGGTCAGTTCCAGTTCGCCGATGGGGAGTATGGAACGCACGAACTCCATCCCGGGGCTTGTCTCCGTAATCCCTTCCACCCAGGTCAGAATCGCCTCCGAATCCGCGGAGTGCACCACCGGCACCACCGTCAGCTCCATTGGGGGCACCGTCAGCACGTCCAGCCTCAGTCGTCCTTCGGCGGGCACGCGCCGGTCGCTTCCCGAAACCGCCGGCACGGCGCCGTCCGGATCCAGTTCCACTACCAGTTCAACGCGGGGTTGCACCACCAGCCCCGGCACGACCACGTTGAACGACCGGTCGAGTCGCCCCTCCTCGGGCTCCGTCGGGATCCGGTCCACCGCGGGATCCAGTCGCATCTCGTGGATCGGGGCCCCGTCCTGGTAGAAGGTCGCCAGTGGGCGGGGACGATAGAAGCTCAGCTTGTCGCCCGTGAAGAAGACTCGAAGGAGCGCCGAACGGCCCGCGATCAGAGGAACGTCTCCGCCCAGCGTCTGGACCGCCTGCGTCAGATGCACGGCGGACGCTTCGATCTTGACGCTCGTCGGGTTCACCCGCACCCAGGCTCCGGCCTGCATGCTCGCCACTTCCGCGGCCACCCGCGTCTCACGACCGCCCTCGAGGCCGATGACCTCGCCGTCCGCATCGACCTCGGCGACCGACGGATCGGACACGGACCAGCGCGGCGGCGCCCACGCCGGTACCCGGTCGAAAGCCGCGCCGCCCTCGTCCAATACCCGAAACTGATACCGAACGGCCTCGCCTTCGAGGATGACGGCGTCGGCGGGAAGGAGCTCGAGCGAGGCCGGGACGCGCTCGGGTTGCGATGCCAGATCGCTGCAGCCGGCCGCCGCGAGGATCGCGAGTAGAAATCGCCTGTTCACGCTGGTCACGTTGTTCTCTTGCCGCGGCACAGGCAAGCCGGACGCGAGGCGCCGCGCGACGTCACGCGGCCGGGGCGCTCATCTGATTCAATCCCGCGGCGATGAACGTCCACTGCAGCGTCATCTGGTCGCGCACCGGCATGGGGACAAGCCCGTGTCTTGCCGCATCGGCGGAGACGGCGTCCGGCGCGCCCCCCACGGTAAGCTCGCTCCTCCAGCCGTCCAGCCGTCTCTTCCAGCGTTCGGCGGCCGGATCCGGCGGGCCCGGCCTTTCTCCCACGCCGGGGAGGATGAAGAGCGGCATCTCCGAGACGAGGGTCAGCGTGTCGTGGCCGAAGGAGCGCAGCGTTTCCATCGAACTCGGCCAGAAGCGGGACGCCGTCGCCGAGTCGTCGAGGGCCTCGAAGTGCGCGGCCATGAGTTTCGAGTCGGGCCGTGAGGCGAACCCCCGCTCGAAGCGAAAAAAGCCCTTCTCTCCGTGACGCTCGACGTCGTGCAGCGAGTAGCCGAGAGCCTCTGCGCGCTGCCGGCATGAGGCCTTCAACGCTTCGCATCGATCCTCCCAGGCGCGATCGATGAGGAAGAAGGGACCGGCGGCGAAGCCCATACCGTGCAGGGAGGCGTGCAGCGCGAACGGTCGATCGCAGGTCCGCCACCAGTCGTACGCCGCCCGATTCTCGGGCCGCGCTCCGGGATCGGCCTCGTCGCGCGGAAAACCGAACTCGATGTCGTCGCCCGGCAGTTCCCGCACCTTGCCCGCCAGGTATCGCCCGAGGTCGTACGCCTTCGCATCGGGATCCTGCCACGGGGCGTTACGGATCGCGCCGTCGGGGTTGATGTGCGGGATGATCCACCACTGGTAACGGGTGAGCATTGAATCCTCCGCGTCGAGTCCCGCCAGATAGCCGGCGAGACGACGCAGGAGCCGCGGCCCCACCGGTTCGTCGGCGTGGCAGCCGCCGAGCAGACTCACGGCCTCGGGTCCCCGCCCGAAGCGGAACCCCACAACCGGCCGCCCCTCGCGCGACGACCCGAGCACGCGCCCGGAAGCCGCGGAAATGTCCGGTGAAGCCATGATCCGGTCGAACCGTCCCGTCAGCGGGGTCTCGATGGATTCTCCTTGCCGGCCGGCTGATTCGGGTCGCGGTTCCCGGTCGCGCCGGGGTTGGGCGGTTTCCTCCGTCACCCTATATTGGGTTCCCCTTCGCGTCACCTCGCGGCGGGACTACGCCGGAAACCGGAGTCCGCTCGAAGATGATGGACATCCTGACCCCGATCGTCGTGCTGGGGCTGCTGTTGGCCGCGTCGGCGGGTTTTGTCGTCGGCTCGTGGTTCCGTGGCCGACAGATGGCCGGGAGAGAGCTGACGCTCAAGCGTCAATTCGACAACCGCCTGTCCGCCATCGAACACGACGCACGGCAGATGCTCGAGCGTGCGCGGCTCGAATCCGAGGCGGCGCGCCGGAGGATCGAGGCCGAGCGGGACCGGCTGTACACCCGCCTCTCGAAGCTGGATCCCGAGGGGAGCCGGCGGGTCAACTCCGCGCGGCGCGCCCGCCTCCCCCGGGCACGAACGGTCCGCAAGCGCAATGCGCGCCCCGCAGCGGAACGGGCACGGGCGCGGGCGCGGGCATCGAGCGAGGGCGACGACCTGACGCGGATCAAGGGGATCGGCCCCGCCTTCGAGGCGCGGCTGAACGAAATGGGCTACCGAACGTACCTCGATCTGGCCCGCTGGACCTCCGAAGACCTCGACACTCTCGGCAGGGGGCTCGGAGCACGGATCCGACTCAAGGAGTGGTCCGAACGCGCGGCCGAACTCCACCGCCGGGAGTACGACGCCTAGCGTTCCTACAGCGCAAGCACGACCCCTCGGGCCGGTTCTCCTCTGGCCCCCTCAATGGCCTCGACGTAGCAGGCGACCTGTGCCTCGTACTCGGTGCGCCGCCGGGCGGGCCGCCGATCCGTCTTGTAGTCGACGACGGTCCAGCACGGGCCGGAACCGGTGACCTCGCGGAAGGCGAGATCCGCGACCCCTTCGACAATGGCCGCGCCCTGCTCGCCGTCCCCCTCCCCGTCCGGTGCCGCGGTGTGTGCGACGTGGAAGACCGGGACCTCGCGATGGACCGCGCCGGGCCGGGAGCCCAGGGCGGCCCGCGCCCGGTCGAGCACTTCGTGTTCCAGCGCGCGCGTCGCGAGAGCCGCCGCCGCGACAACTTCGGTCTCGTGACTTCCCAGCGTCCGACCCAGCGTCCCGGCCAGTCCTTCGACCGCAGCGGAGTCGGCGTCGAGGGGAACCTCGGCGAGGATGCGATGGACGAGATCGCCGAACCGCTCGCCTCCGGGGCGCCCTGCCCCGTCCGGTCCCTCGGTTTCCGGCCGGGGCACGTCGATCCACGCGATACGGGTGTCGGAGCGGGGCTCCTCGCCGGTTTCAGCGGCTTCGGCGGCGCGGCGCGCGATCGCTCCCGCCGTGGCAACCGACATCGTCCGGCGCCCGCCCGCCGCCAGTCTCGCCGCGCGAGCCGCCTGCCATTCCCGGTGCGCGCCGCGCCCCGCCTCGACGTCCAGGGAGGGTTGCTCCTCTCTCTCGACCTCGAGCAATCGGCGCTGGCGATCGCCCGCGCGTGGATCCACCTCGAGATCGAGCGCGGCGGGATCCCACCACACGATCTCCGTTCCCGCTTCAGCGGCATGCAGCCCCGGCGCGACCGAATCCGGCGGCGTGGGGCGCTGACCGCCCTTCCCATCCGGACGATCGAGAACCGACTCATCGCCGAAGGCCGGAGCTCCCAGGCTCTCGGCAGAGGACGGCCGTCGGCGTGCACCGTGGGGCGGGTACACCGCCGGATTCAGCGACTCGAGCCACCACTCACCATCTTCCCCGGAGACGCCCCCGCGGCCGTCGCGGCCGTCTCCGAGGGCCGGCACGACGAGCAGGTCGCGTGCCCGCGTGGCCGCCACGTACGCGAGCCGATCGGCTTCGGCCATCTCCCGGCGCCGCTCGACCTCGGCGTTATCCAGAATGTCACGGGGGGTCGCGCCACAGAGGCGCTGAGCCCAGAGACGCCGGGCGGCGTCCATGTGGCGCGATGGCGGCTCGTGCGCCGCGGCGCAGGTCATGTCCGCCAGGATGACGACCGGGAACTCGAGGCCCTTCGCCTTGTGTACCGTCATCATCCTCACGCCTTCGGTCCCCTCCTCCACGATCGGCGCCTCCTCGGACTGCCCACGTTCGGCTTCATCTTCGAGCCGGTCGAGAAACGCCCGGAAGGATGCGCTGCCCCCGCGCTCGAACGCGCGCGCCCGGTCGACGAGCCGGAGCACGTTGGCCAGCGCCTGTTCTCCCGTGGGCCAGATCGCGATACCCGCGTGGGCGCGCGCGGCCGAGAGCAGGCGTCGGACGGTCTCCGGAATCGGACGCCGGTTCCGATGCCGGTGGAGGTCGCCGAGGAGCCCGAGAACCGCCGCCACGTCCCGCAGTTCAGGCTTCAGAGCCGTTCCGTCCTCCGTGCGGCCGTTTCCGCCGCCCGGCTCCCACCCGGCGAGCGGATGCAGCGGACCCACATCGACGCCGAACTCGAACAGCGCGCGATCGCCGAGCGAGAAGAGCGGACCCCGGAGGGCGGCGTAGACCGCCAGTCGATCGTCGGGCCACTCGATGGCCGTGAGCGCGTTGCGGACGGCAAGCACCTCCTCCCGATCGTGGTATGAGCGGCCGCCGACCAGCACATGCGGAATGGCGCGGGCCTCGAGCGCACGCACGTAGGGGCGCGTCACGTCCTCCCCCCACTTCTGAAAGCGACGGAAGAGGAGGCAGATGTGGCGGGCCTGGACCGGGACCGGATCTTCCGGACGCTCCCGTTCCGTCACGACCCACCCCGACTCGTGGACCAGCCAGCGCACCATCTCCCCGACCGCGACGGGCAGAGATCCCTCGATATCGACTCCCCGGACCTTTCCGAAGCGTCCGTACGGTGCCGGAACCGGAAGGGCGATGATTGCAGGTTGGCTCCCGGTGTCCGCGCGGAAGGGCGCGAGCGGCACGTAGGCCGCCTGGCTGCCGTCCTCGCTCGCCTTCATGCGCGTCGCGAACGCCCCGTTTACGGCGGCCTGCAAGCGCGGCTGCGACCGGAAGCTCGTGGACAGGTGCAGCACCCGCGCATCCGCCTCCGCCAGGCGGCGTTTCGTCTTCTCGTACAGCATCACGTCGGCCCGACGAAAGCGGTAGATCGACTGCTTCGGATCGCCGACCACGAAGAGCTTGCCGCGGGCGGGCACGATGCGCCCCGGGCGCGTCTCGTCCGGGTCCTCGCCGCAGAGGAGAAGGAGGATCTCGACCTGCAGCGGGTCGGTGTCCTGGAACTCGTCGACGAAGAACCGCGTGAAGCGCTTTCGGTAGTGCCTCCGGATCTCCTCGTTGTCGCGGAGAAGGCCCCGCGCCCGGATCAGGAGGTCCACGAAGTCGAGGCATCCGTCGCGCCGCTTGGCCCGCTCGTATCGCTCCGTCACGGGCCAGAGTTCGTCCCGGAGGTGCGCCGCCAGGCCCGCATCCGCCGTCTGCAGGATCTCCTCGACTTCCGCCCGAACCGCGTCGCGGCGCGCGACGACGTCCGCCTTCGCGAGGCCGCCGCCGAAATCCCGCGAGCGGAAGCCGCGCCAGAACCAGCCGCGCCAGCGCGCGCGCACGAAGGGCCGCAGCCAGGCCTCCAGGTAGTCATGGTCGCGTCCGCGCGTCTTCTCCCTCAGTTCGATTTCGCGCACGCCGCGTTCGATGTGGCGCAGGTTCTGCGTGAGATAGTCTTCCGGACGAGAGGCCCGCGGGGCGAAGGCGGCAAGCTCCCGCAGGAGGTCGAGCGCGCGGTCGAGTTCGGCCTCCCGGTCCCACTCGGGTCTGGACCACGGCGCGTCGAAGTCGCGCTGGTCCACGAGACTGCCGGCCGCCGCCCGCAGGGCCGCGCGCGGACCGCCCGAATTCCGCGGATAGTGACGGCGCAACGCCCTCCTCACGCCGGGACCGGGGTCTGCCAGGGCGCCCTCGAACCAGCTCTCGAAGGCGCGATCGAGGAGACGCCCGGCTTCGTCCTCGGCGGCGACCCGGAACGCCGGGTCGACGCCGGCCTCGATCGGCCGCTCCCGCAGCACGTCGGCACAGAAGCCGTGGATCGTGCCGATGTGAGCGAGTTCCAGGTGGCCCAGCGCACGCGAGAGACGCTCACGAACTTCCCTGTTCTCCTCGGCCACCCGGGCCTCCCCGATGGCCGCCCGCAGCCGGAGCTTCATTTCGCCGGCCGCCTTCTCGGTGAAGGTGACGGCAACGATGTCCTCCAGCGTGCCCAGACCGTGTTTCAGCACCTCGACGATCCGGCCCGTGAGCGCGGTCGTCTTCCCCGTGCCCGCCGCCGCTTCGACGAAGAGCGTGTCCCCGAGGTCGTTCAGGATCGCGTCGCGGGCCTCCTGGTCGGCGAGGCGGGCGGGCGGGGTCACGGGTACTCCCTCAGACGCCGCAGATGGACGGGCGGGGGTTTGCTCCGGGTGCGCAGCTCCTCGTCGGGTCCGCAGACCTGCCGGTAGTCGCACCAGCGGCAGGCATCCTCCCGCGGAAGCGCCGGAAAACTCCCGGCCTCGAAGGCCCCGCTCACGATCTCGCTCAGGATCCCCGCCGCTTCGAGCGCCCGGTCGTCGAGCGGCACGACGTGGTCCCGGAATTCGCCGTCCGCCGTGCAGTAGTAGAGCCGGCCCGATTCCACGCGCTGGTCCGGAAAGAGCGACTGTGCGGCGAGCGCGTAGAGGACCGGCTGCAGGAGTTCGCCGCCCTGGATCGTGGCGCCCGCCTTTGCCCGGTAACGGCCCGTCTTGTGGTCCGTGACTCGCAGGACCCCGGCCGGGGTCCGTTCGATCAGGTCGATGGCGCCGCGGAGCTTCAGTCCGACGGCCAGGTCGACGGGCTCCCCCACGGAGTGCGCGTCGCGGTTCGGGTCCTGCGGGAGCCCGAAGGAGAGTTCGAAGCGCCACGGCTCGAACGGCGACTTGCTGTCGATCTCGTGCCGCAGCCACTCCCGCAGGTCCTGTCGGATCGCTTCAATGCCGTCGTCCCAGACCCGGTCGATCGCGGGCACGAGGCGATCGCGGAAGTCCCCCGCCACCTTCTCGAGCACGTCCTCGAGGAGTTCGGATACCCGCGCGTCGTTCTCCGGCCCCACCGGAAGGAGGGGCCGCTCCTTCGTGCTTTCGGCCTGGAGCCGGGTCAGGAGTTCGAACTGCACCTGGTGCACGAGCGAACCGCGCTGCAGCGGATCGAGCGCCTCGATCCCGGCCGGTTCCTCGCGCGGGCGCAGACCCTGGATCGCCTGGAGATAGAAGCGGTACGGACAGGCCGCGAAGTGCTGGAGCGCCGTCGCCGAGTAAGGACGTGCGTCGGGCGACCGCCCCGCCAGCACTTCCGCCGCACGCTCTGAGAGTTGAATGAGTCCGTCCGCCCACGTCCATCGCGGCACCTCCCATCGGTAGGCGCGGAAGCGGAGGGCGCGCGCGAGGTGGGGGTTCGAGTGGAGGAGATGACCGGCGGCCTTCACCGCGCGTTCCCCGCGGAGATCGTGCCCGTCGAGTTCGTCGAGCACGGCGAGGTCGTATTCGGCTTCATCGATCGCCTGCGCGCGGGACTTGGGCGCCGGCCATCCGATCCGGGCATCGGAGACCTCCTCCGCCCGCTGTGCGAGGACCTCGAAGCCGGGCAGCCGCCCCTCCGCGGCGCGAATCGCCTCGAGCGCGTAGAAGGAGGGGACGCGGGGCCGGGTCTTCATGGCGTCGATGCGCGGATAGGAGAGGATGACCTGCTTCCGCGCCGCCCCGACGGCGAGCCTGAAGGCGAGCCGCTCATGCTGAACGCGGTCGCGGTTCGTCAGAAGACGGCCGGGAGCCAGCCGGCGCCGCATCTCGTCGAGGAGGATCGGATCTTCCCCGATCTTGGGAGGAAACACGCGCTCGGCCATGCCGGGGACGAACACGACATCGAAGGCGAGCCCCCGAGCCGCATCGATCGACCCGATGAACACGCGGCCGTAACGGTTCGCAGGCGGCGGCTCGGGAGCCTGCAGGAGTCGGGGCGTGAGAACGCGCACGACTTCGTCCAGCTTCACCGGACCCAGAGGCCCCATCGGCGCGAGGTCGGACAAGGCGGCGAGCACGTTGCCGGGCCGCCGAAGCGAGCGGGCGGCGAGCGGGACCAGCGCGGCCAGCCAGCTCTCCCAGCGGGCCTCCGCGGGCAGTTCGGACAGTTCCGACAGCAGCGGCAAGGCGTACTCCCGGAGCGAAGCGAGATTGGCGCGCGTCCCGTCGATCCATGCGAGGCGCGGGTTCTCGGCGTCCTCCGTTTCCAGCGCGGCGCGCTTGAATTCGAGTTCCGCGGCGAGCCCATCGAGTCGCCGCTCCCATCGATCCAGGCCACCGACAACGGCCGCGTCGACGAGCAGCCGCTCCCAGCGCCGCGGCACCCGCTCCGCGTCCTCTCCCTTGTTCGGCACCTCCCCGATCGAGACATACTCCGAGAAGCGAATCGCCGAGTAGTCCTCGGCCCGGCAACGGAGAAGGGCGAGAAAGGCCCGGCCCGCCGGATCCGGACGCCGCACGCCGCGCGCGAACCAGGGCCGGATTCCCGCCCGATTGAGAGCCTCCTCCAGGTACGGTCGATAGTCCTCGGGCTGCCGGAGAAGGATCGCGCACCGGTCGAAGGGCGTACCGGCCTCGGCGAGCGCGATGAGTCTCCGGGCGATCTCCACGGCTTCCCGGCCCTCGCCGGGAGCCGAGAACACGGTGACCGCATCGTCCACGGCGGATTCGGCCGGCGCCGAGCCGAAGAGGTGCCCGTGAAGGCGCCCGACCGCCCCGGTGGCGGTCCCATCGATCCCGGGCGGATCGGAACGGCGCGCGCCTGCTTCTTCCAGGGCCCGCAGCGTGCGGTCATCCCCCTCCGGGACGGTCGCCAGCAACTCGCGGCCCCGCGCGATGAGGGCCGCAACGAACCGCTCCTCCAGTTCGGTCCAGATCCGGGCGTCGAGAATCATGAAACGGTCGTCCTCGACCCTGCTCCGGGATTCCGGATCGCGCAGCGCGGACAGCGCGGCCTCGAATACGCCGGCCCGATCCGCGAGTCCCGCCGCCCGCCACTCCGCCTCGACCGCTTCGAAGAAGACGGCGAGGTCCGCGTCGACGGGGGCGAGCTCGGACGGCGTGACGCCCGCCATGCGGAGGGCGTCCAGGGCCCGGCCCACGGCGCGAACGAAGCCGGGCGTGTCCGACACCCCCGCCAACCGCCCCAGTTTCCGCCGACCGAGCCCCGCCAGCGCGCGCGCGACGATGGCGTCGCGAGCCACCGAATCTCCGATCGCCCTCCCATCGGAAGCGAGTCGCGAGAGCGCGACGTCGCGGGCCAGGAGGTGCAGCGTCGTGCGCCGCCAGCCCATCGCGGCCCCCGCCGTCCGGACCCCGCGCAGGAGCAGTTCGTGAGGCCCCGAAAGCGTCTCGCCGATGATCGTCACGCCCGCCGTGGAGGGTTGCCCTCCGAGCCATGACCGCGCGGCGTCGAAGCGCACGGCGGCGGTGGGGGAGACGATGAAGCGGGCAGAAGAAGCGGGCATGGACACAACCTATCGCCGCGAACGCAACGCGCTATCAACTCCGCATGATGGGCGCGCTGCTTGACGCCGCCGAGGGTCACGGACGATCCTCAGAAATGACGCTCTTGCGCTTCATCTCCGCGTAGCACCCGTGGCCGCCATCGATCGCCGCGACTTCATGCGGGGCGCCGCGCTGGCGGGCGCCGGGCTCGCACTCGGCTGCGATGCGGACGACCGGCGGGCGGCACCGGCGACGGCGACCGGCGACGAGGCCGGAACGGCGACGGCTCCCCCCCTGCTCATCGACCGGGCCAGCGTCTTCGACGTCCGGGCCGGCGCCATGCGCCCGGACACGAGCGTCCTCATCCGGGACGGCCGGATCGAAGCCGTCGCCCCCGGCGCGGAGTTGAACGCGGATTCCGACGCCGCCGCGGGCGCGGCGCGCATCGACGGGGCCGGCCTCTTCGTCCTCCCCGGACTCATCGACGCGCACGTCCACGTCACCCACATCCTCTACCAGTCACACATGACCGGCGACGAGGTCCTTCCCTTCTACCTCGGACACGGGGTCACGTCGATCCGGAGCACGGGAGACAACGTCCCGGCTCAGCGCCTTATCGAACGCTACGCCGAGGACCACCCGGAGATCTCTCCGAACCTCTTCCGGTGCAGCTTCCTCATCGACGGCAACCCGCCCTGGCATCCCGATGTCGGCTGGTACCTGGCGACGCCCGCCGACGTGGACCCCTTCGTGGCCGACATGGCGGCGTGGGGCGTGAAGACGCTCAAGCTGTATGTCGGCGTCACGCGCGAGGTCGGGCGCCGCGTGATCGAGGTCGGCCACGAACACGGTCTCGTCGTGAGCGGGCACCTCCTCGACTATCACACGGCGGACGCCGTCACCGACGGACTCGACTGCGTCGAGCACATCTATACGGTGTCCAACTTCCTCCTCGACGACCCCGACGACCGCCATTCGATCAACCTCGACTCGGACGAGGCGCGCCGCCTCATCGACGTCATCGCCGAACACGGCGCGCGCGTCGACCCGACGCTCATGGTCTTCTGGGGCACGCTCCTCTTCATGGATCTGCCCGAAGTCTACGGACACCCCGACCACGACCCCATGCCGGCCCGCCTCAAGGCGTTCTGGGACAAGGACCGGGCGCGGCGCAGTCTGGACTGGGGCGCGTCGCCCATCTCCGTGCGCGAGGGGACGTGGGAAAAATACCTGCGGCTCACCGGCATGCTGCATGAAGCCGGCGTGCAGTTGCTCGTCGGGACCGACGCCCCGGAGCCGCAAGTCGCGCCGGGCGCCTCGCTGCACCACGAGATGGAGTTTCTCGTCGAAGCCGGCATGCCGGCACGCGAAGTCCTGTCCGCCGCCACGCTCGAGAACGCGCGGATTCTGAAGGAAGAGGAGAGCCGCGGGGCCGTCGAGGCGGGACTGGAGGCCGATCTCGTACTGCTCGAAGCAGACCCTCTCGAGGACATCCGCAACACGAGACGCATTCGGACCGTCGTGCGCGGCGGACGCGCCCTCGACCCCGCCGAGATCCTGGCCGCCGCACCGGCCGAGTAGTCCGGCAACGGGAGACGCCCCATGCCCGCATCCCGAGAACACGTGGTTCGCACGCTCCTGGCGGCGGGCCTGGCCGTGGCGGCCCTGGTGCCCCGACCTCTTCCCGGCCAGGAAATCACGATCGTCCCATCCGTATCTGCTCGAAGGCGAAGCCGCCCGCACCCTGCTCGAGGACATTCGCGCGCGCTCGGCAGAGTTGGGGACCACACTTCGCATCGAAGGGGACGCCGGAGTCATCGATGTCTCGCGCTGAGATGGGCTCACTCCGTTTTCTGGACCTCCGTCGGGGAGTAGAACGATGAAGACACCGCTCTGGACACTGATCCTTCCGACCGCCGCGGGACTCGCCTGCGCGGGCGCGAACCCGGGAGGCCCTTCGGAGGGCGCTCCCGAACTGACGGCCCTCGACGCGATCTTCGCGGATTACGCCGGCTCCGAGGGGCCCGGGTGCGCATTCGCCGTTTCGCGGGACGGGCAACAGGTCATGTCGCGCGCGTACGGGATGGCGGATCTGGAGTGGCGCGTTCCGAACACGCCGGGGACGGTGTTCGAGCCCGGCTCCGTCTCGAAGCAGTTCGCCGCCGCGGCCACGATTCTGCTCGCGCTGGATGGACGGATCGATCTGGATGACGACATCCGGGCGTACTTTCCGGAGATGCCCGACTACGGCGAAGCCGTCACCGTGCGGATGCTGATCCACCACACGAGCGGTCTTCGGGACTGGGGCTCGGTCGCCGCCATTCAGGGCTGGCCGCGCTGGAGCCGGGTCCACTCACACAAGCACGCGCTCGACATCGCGAGCCGTCAGCGCGCCCTGAACTACGAGCCGGGCCGCTACTACTCGTACACGAACACCGGATACAACCTCCAGGCGATGCTCATCGAGCGGGTCACGGGCCAGACCTTCGACGAGTTTTCGCAGGAGCGGATCTTTCGCCCCCTCGGCATGACGAAGACGCAGTGGCGGGACGATTTCACCGAGATCGTGGACGAGCGCTCCGTCGGTTACCGGCGCGGAGAGGACGGCGAATGGCACATGCTGATGCCGTTCGAGAACGTCCACGGCAACGGCGGTCTGCTCACGACCGTGGGGGACCTCCTCCGCTTCACACATAATCTGGATACGGGCGAGGTCGGCGGGCCGGAATTCGTCCGTCTCATGCACGAGGAGGGCACGCTCGACTCGGGGTGGAAGACCGGCTATGCGGGCGGGCTGCGCGTGGGAGAATACAAGGGCGTGCGCGAGGTCTCGCACGGCGGTTCGACGGCCGCGTACCGGGCTTTCCTCACACGCTATCCGGATCACGGTGTGGCGGTGTCCCTGATGTGCAACGTGGCCGAGGCCGACTCGCGCGGACTCGTCCACCAGGTGGCGGAACTCTACCTCGCGGACGCCATGACCGAGGAGCCTCGGGCCGATGCGGGAGGGGCGGATGTCGATCCCGCGGACGTCGCCGCCTTCGCCGGCGGATACCGGGACACGCGAACGGGACAGTATCTCGAGCTGACCGCGGACGGTTCATCCCTGCTCATGAGCGGAGGACCCGGCGGGCCGCCGCTCGCGGCCACCAGCGCAACCGGGTTCGCCTCGGCGACCGGCGTATCCATCGCGTTCGAAGGTCCGGCGAACGCCGGCGAACGACCCGCAGGCATCCTGAACATGCCCGCGGCGGATGGCGTGCGGATCGAGCCCGTCGGCGCGTTCGAACCGACCTCGGCCGACCTGGCGGATTACGTCGGAGCCTACCACAGCGAAGAAGCCGAGGTGACGTACTGGTTCGCAGTCGAGGACGGGCGTCTCGTGTTCCGGGACCGGTACGGGGACGGCGCGGCTCTCGATCCCCTGTATCCCGACGCGTTCGGGCGAGAGTCCGGCACGATCATCTTCCGCCGGGATGCGACGGGACGGGTCACGCAGGCAAGTCTGAGCGAGGGGCGGGTCTGGGATCTCCGCTTCGAGCGGGTGCAATAGATCGCTACGGGACCGCCAGGTCCGCCTCCCCGCTGGCCGGGACGCGGTCGCGGGATCTCGACGGGGCGGAGATGTGCACCGACATTGCTCTAGCGGCCGCGCAGACGGCTTCGGCCGGCGACGACACGGTGAGCGGCGCAATTCCGTCAGGAGGAAGACGATGAAGACACGACTCGGGACCCTCATCCTCCCCCTCGCCGCAGGACTCGCCTGCGCGGACGCGAGTCGCGACGATGCGTCCGGGGGGACCGTCGAAATGGCGGCGCTCGACGCCGTATTCGCGGACTACAGCGCTTCGGACGGCCCCGGGTGCGCCTTCGCGGTGTCGCGGGACGGACAGCAGGTCATGGCGCGCGCGTACGGCATGGCGAACCTCGAGTGGGACCTGCCGAACACACCCGAGACCGTGTTCGAGCCGGGCTCCGTCTCGAAACAGTTCACCGCGGCGGCCACGATCCTGCTCGCGCTGGACGGACGCATCGACCTGGACGACGACATCCGGGAGTACTTTCCCGAGATGCCCGACTACGGCGAGCCGATCACGGTGCGCATGCTCATCCATCACACGAGCGGGCTCCGCGACTGGGGGTCGGTCGCGGGCATCCATGGCTGGGCGCGGACGACCCGGATCCACACGCACAAGCACGCGCTCGACATCGCGAGCCGCCAGCGCGCCCTCAACTACGAGCCGGGCCGCTACTACTCCTACACGAACACCGGATACAACCTCCAGGCGATGCTCGTGGAGAGGGTAACCGGACAGACGTTCGACGAGTTCTCGCAGGAGCGGATCTTCCGCCCCCTCGGCATGACGAAAACGCAGTGGCGGGACGATTTCACGGAGATCGTCGAGGAGCGCTCGATCGGATACCGGCGCGGCGACGACGACGAATGGCACATGCTGATGCCGTTCGAAAACGTGCACGGAAACGGCGGTCTGCTCACGACCGTCGGCGACCTTCTCAGGTTCACCCGCAACCTCGACACGGGCGAAGTCGGCGGGCCCGAGTTCATCCGGCTCATGCATGAGCAGGGGATGCTCGACTCGGGGCGGCAGATCAGCTACGCGGGCGGACTCTTCGTCGGCGATTACAAGGGCGTGCGCGAGGTCCAGCATTCCGGAGGAACCGCGGCGTACCGGGGCTTCCTCACCCGCTTCCCCGACCACGGGCTCGCGGTGTCGGTGATGTGCAACGTGGGCGAGGCCAACCCCGGCAGGCTCGCCCGCGCCGTGGCCGACCTCTACCTCGGGGACGCCATCGGCGAGGAAGCGTCGGAGGATCCCGCGGGCGCGGACGTCGACCCGGCCCGCGTCGCCGCTCTCGCCGGCGGATACCGCGACACCCGCACGGGCCAGTTCATGGAGTTGACGGCGGACGGCGCCTCGCTCCGCATGGGCGGAGGGCCGGGCGCGATGTCGCTCGCGGCGATGAGCGAGACCGAGTTCGCCTCACCGGCGGGCGTATCCATCGTCTTCGACGCCGCGGCCGACGGCGGAGCGAGGCCCGGGGCCACGATGGACACGCCGGTCGCCGATGACGTGAGGATCGAGCCCGTCGAGGGGTTCGAGCCCACCGCGTCGGACCTGGCCGCCTACGTGGGCGCGTACCACAGCGACGAGGCGGAAGTCACGTACTGGGTCGAGGTCGAGGACGGCGGCCTCGTATTGAAGGACCGCTACGGGGACGGACCGTCGCTCGTGCCGGTGTATCCCGATGCGTTCAGGCAGGGAGGCAGCACCTTCGTCTTCCGGCGCGACGAGAGCGGGCGGGTCACGCAGGCGAGCCTGAGCCAGGGACGCGTCTGGGATCTGCGCTTCGAACGGGTGCAGTAGCGCGACACGCCCGTCAGAGCTCGACGAGGATCTTCCCGTCCGCGCGGCCGGACTCGAGGGCCTCGTGTGCGGACGCCGTCTCCGCGAGGGGGAAGGTGGCGGCGATCCGCACGTCGAGTTGTCCGGCCGCGAGCCAGGTCGTGAGATCCCGGACCGCGGCGCGGCGGGCGGCGGCGGGCAGCAGGTAGCCCTGCAGAAAATGGATGCGCAGGTCCTTGAAGGCGAGCGGATAGTAGGCGAGCGGCAGTTCCGGGCCGGAGGTTGACGAGTACGAGGCGATGGTTCCGTTCTCCCGCAGAACCGCGACGTCCGTCTCGAGGTTCGCGGCGAGGTCCACCTCGATGATGCGGTCCACGCCTTTCCCATCCGTGAGGTCGAGGACCCGGCCGGCAACGTCCTCCCGCCGGTAGTCGATCGCATGTCTCGCGCCGCCGCCCCGCCCGACCTCCGCCTTGGCGGCGCTGCTCACCGTGGCGATGACCTCGGCGCCGCCCAGAGTGGCCAGTTGCACCGCCAGATGGCCGACGGCCCCGGCGCCTCCCTGCACGAGGATCCGCTTCCCGCCCACCGGTCCGTCCCCGTACACGGCGTAGTGCGCCGTACAGCCGGGCACTCCGAGGCCCGCCCCGTCCGCGAAGGAGGCATTGTCCGGCAACGGCACGGCCTGCGCGGCCGGCACCGCCGTGTACTCCGCCGCCGTCCCGAACGGACGGCCACCGCTCTGGGCATTCCACAGCCAGACGCGCTCGCCGACGCGAGACCCGTCCACCTCCGCCCCCACCGCATCGATCGTTCCCGCCCCGTCGGAATGCGGGACGATGCGCGGGTGAGGCATCGACAGACCGATCCAGCCGGCCCTCCGCTTGGTGTCCGACGGATTCACACCAGAGGCGGCCAGCCGCACCCGAACTTCTCCCGCCCCCGGCACGGGTGCTTCCTGCCGCCCGAACCGGAGCACCTCCGGCGCGGGGCCGGTCGTCTCATACCAGATCGCTTTCACGCGCCTTCTCCCGGTTGGAATCCCACGCCCGCCGCGGGTGCGCCGCAATGGGGCATGCGCCGCCTCCGCGTGCAACGCCCCAACCGCCCTCGAATCTTGTACATTCCCGGCTTCCCCGGGGCGGGACGGCCGGGGAATCACACGCCCCGGGGACATCCGCCGGGGGATTTGCCGGGGCCGCCGGGGATGCTCGTGAACGGAGAGATGCCGTGAGACTCAAGGGTGCCGTCGCACTCGTGACGGGGGGCGCACGCCGGCTGGGCCGCGCGCTGTCGCTGGGTCTGGCGGAGGCGGGATGCGACGTCTTCATCCACTACCGGAGCTCGGCCGAGGCGGCCGACCACACGGCGAACGAGGTGCGGGCCCTGGGGCGGCGGGCGGCGACGGCCGCGGCGGACCTGTCACGTCCGGAGCAGATCGACAACCTGTTCGACGCGTTCGACGCGGCGTTCGCACGTCTCGACATCCTGGTGAACTCCGCCGCGAGCTTCGAGCGCACCCCCTTCGACGAAGTGACGGTCGCCGAGTGGGACGCCGCGCAAGCGCTCAACCTGCGCGCTCCCTTCCTCATGACGCAGCGGGCCGCCCTCCGGATGCGGGCCGTGCCCGACCGGCGCGGAACCCAGGGGGAACCTCTGGCGCCCGGCGTCATACTCAACATGTCGGACATGGCGGCGGTCGCAGCCTGGAAGGGGTTTGCGCCGCACGGGGTCAGCAAGGCGGGACTTCTGCACCTGACGGCGCTCACGGCCCGCGAACTGGGCGCGGAGGTGCGCGCGAACGCGATCGTCCCCGGCCCGATCCTTCCGCCTCCCGGCGAGACGGCGGAGGACGAGGCCTGGCGGGAGAAGGGTCGGAGGATTCCGCTCGGTCGGACGGGCGATCCGGAGTACGTGGCACACGCGGCGCGGTTCCTGGCCGAGAACGACTATGTGACGGGAGCGACGATCTACGTGGACGGCGGCGAACATCTGCTGACGGGAAGACGGGTCTGATGGCGTCCGATACGGTCATCATCCGTGATCTCCTCGTTCGAGGCATCATCGGAGTCAACGACTGGGAGCGCGAGAAGAAACAGGACATCGTGATCAACCTCTCCCTCTCCGTGGACGCCCGGGCCGCGGGCGAGTCCGATGACGTCGCGGACGTGCTGAACTACCGGACGCTGACGAAGCGCGTCATCGCGCACGTTGAAGGGGCCGAGCCGTATCTCGTCGAAGCCCTCGCGCACCAGATCGCACGGATCGCGATCGTCGATTTCGGCGCCGTGCGGGCGAAGGTCCGCGTGGAGAAGCCCGGCGCGCTGCGCTACGCGCGCTCGGTGGGGGTCGAAGTCGAACGGACGGCGGCGGACTACGCGTGAACGCCTCGCCCCGGACAGCCCTCCTCACGCTCGGCTCGAACATCGATCCGGAGCGGCACATCGTCGCGGCCCTCGAGGCGCTCGACGAACTGCTGGGCATCGACGGAGCCTCGCCCATCTACGAAGCGGAACCGGTCGGGAACCCCGGGATGCCCCGCTTCCTGAACGCGGCGGTGCGCATCACGACCGATCTCTCCCCGGGTGAGTTGAAGTTCGAGGTCATCCGGCCGCTGGAGCGGCGCCTCGGACGCGTCCGCACCGCCGACCCCAACGCCCCCCGCACGATCGACATCGACATCGCCGCCGTGCAGGGCCTGGTCCTCGACCAGGAGGAGCTGCAACTCCCGGACCCGGAGATCCCGACGAGGGCGCATCTGGCGGTGCCCCTCGCCGATGTGGCGCCGGGATTCCGGCATCCCGGGCTGGGAATCACACTGGGTGAGATCGCGGCCCGTTTCCGTGACGAGCCGGGCCTCGCGAAACGCGACGATGTCCGGTGGCCGTGAACCCGGTTCGACCGTACCTTCCCGCCCCATGATTCCGTCCGCGGCCCTCCCGGAAAGGGGGACTCGCCCTGCTCCGTTCCGGGGCGCGAACGTCGTCCGATTTCTGTGCCTGCTGGGGCTCTTCCCGACGTCCGCGGCGCAGGCGCAGGACGGCGCGGGCGCCATCATCGACACGGTCATCATCGGCCGGCAGGACGTCTTCCCGGAGGATGCCGCAGCCGGAAACTTCATCTACCGGCTCGGCAACGGACTGCACGGGACGACGCAGCCCTGGGTCATCCGCCGCGAGCTGCTCCTGGGGCCGGGGACGCCCTACGACTCGCTCCTGGCCGCCGAGAGCGAACGGAACCTCCGCCGCCTCGGCCTCTTCCGCCGGGTCCGCGTGGACACCGCCCGCGTCGACGGGAAACTCGCGCTGAGCGTGAGAACGCGCGACGCGTGGAGTCTGCAGCCGCGCATCACGGGGCGGCTCGCAGCGGACGGCACGCTGACCGGCACCTTCGGGGTCACCGAGATCAACCTTGCGGGCAGCGGAAACGCCATGCGCGTGTGGTACGTCCGTGAGACCGACCGCGACGGCATGGATCTCCGGCTGACGTCGAATCGACTGGCCTCCACCCGGCTCGCGGCCAACGCGACGTGGCTCAACCTGTCGGACCGCGACGTCGTCGCGTGGCGCCTGTCGAATCCCTTCCGCGCGCTCTCGGACCGCTCGGCGTTCTATTACGAGGGACGGGACTTCCAGGGGCGTATCCCGCAGTACGTGCGCCACAATCCGGACAGCCTCCAGACGATCGAGTGGCGGCGGCGAGCCCACATCCACCGCCTGACGGGAGCGATCGCGCCGATCGCGAGTCCGCGGAAGTTCCTCCGCATCGGGGCAACGCTCGAAGTCCGGCATGAGGAACACCTCCGGCTCGAACATCCCGGCGTCAATCCGGACAGCCTCGACGCCACGGTGCCGGACTCCGTGTACGGGCTCATCGGCGTATACGCCGAATGGCGGCGGGCCCGCTTCGAGCGCGTGCAGCGCTTCAACGGGTTTTCCGAGGAGGATCAGGATCTCAGCGACCGCGTGTTCGTCTCCGTCAAGCTCGCCCACGAACGCCTGGGATACAGGTCGACGGGAATCGGAACGCGTCTTCTCCTGTCGTCCGGAAGGCGGGCGGGCCCCGCGATTCTCAAGGGTGTGCTCGACGGCGGCGGCCTCTTCAACTCGGCGGGCCTCGACTCCGGCTACGTCTTCGGCACCGGAACGGCGGCGGTGCGGGAGACGGAGCGGAACACGACGTTTCTGCAGGCATCCGCAGGGGTCCAGGAATCGCCCCGCCCGGGCTCCGAGCACGACATCGGCTTCCAGATATTGCCGCGCCTCTGGGGTCCACACGCGTTCGTGGGCACCCGCACGGTGCGCGCGACGCTCGAACACCGCTCCTACCTGGTGGACAACTTCTACAACCTGTTCGGGCTCGGCGTCGGCGCCTTCGTCGACTATGGAGGCGCCTGGTACCCCGACCAGGATTCGAGGCTGGGCGGCAACATCGGGGTCACCGTGTTCGGAGGATCCCCGCTCTCCTCCTTCGCGCAGGTAACGAACCTCAATGTCGGTTACCGCTTCGGCGGAGGGATCGGTGAGAGCGAGAGATCGAGGTGGGCCTTCAGCGCCGGCGGCGGTTTACGATTCTGACGGAGTTCTCCGGTCCCCGGACGCACGGCGCTAGGGCAGCAGGATGCCGCCGGCGACGAGGAGTTGCTCGCCGCCCTCGAGTTCGTACCTCGCCTCGACGAAGGGCGTGAACCCGACGAGGGGGAAGCGGAATCCGGCGATGACGTTCAGGCCGGACCGCCGCTCCGAAACCCCTTCTCTTCCGTTGGACGGAACCTTTTCCCACGCCAGGTTGAGTCCGCCGCCGGCGTACGGGACCAGGTTCGTGACCCGATCGAGCGGGATGTCCACGAGGACGTTCACGTTGAGTTCGTGGTAGTCGTAGTCGCCGCCGGGATCGCCGAGGCCCGAGTCGGGGAAGAAGTAGTCGAAGGACCCGGCGAGCCAGGCCCCGGGGGCGATCCAGGGCAGCGACAGCTGCGCGCGCGGGCCGAGGCCGAAGTCCGCGTCGTCCCCGAAGGTGACCTGGCCCCCGGCCTTGAATTCCTGCGCGGCCAGGGGCGGCCCGCCCACGACGACCGCGAGCAGAACGATGAGCGACCCCGACGTTCTTCGACGCATATTCCCCTCCCCCGTTTCTCGAACTCCCCGCTTCCTGGACTCGCCGTCGGTCCCGCTCCGGCTTCCGACAGGAGTGGGACGCCGCGAAGGCCCCGACGGTTGCACCCGGCCCGTCGATCCCGAACTTTCGTCCACCGACCCGCGTACGAGGCCCCATGGAAAGACTCCGGATCCCCAACCTAGCGACGTACCTGCCGGTCGCGCCTTCCGATCTGCTTCTCGCCGCCCCCGTTGCGGCCCGGGTCCTCTTCGGTCTGAGCCCGGCCGGGCGGGTCGTGCAGGCGGCGGCGCTCGGCGTGTACGCGGGCAGCGCGCTCCTCGACTGGGCGGTTCGGGCGGACGCCCGTCGCGTGAACTTCGAGGACGCGTTCGGCTTCGACCCGCTCTCCCCGCCCCCGGCGTCGGAGGAGGAGCGGATGCGGGACGTCGAAGGTCTCGTCGAGCGGCTGAACGCGAATTATGTGCCGCTGGAGACGCCGCGGAAGGAACTGGCGGAACAGGTCGACCTGTGTCTCACCGATTTTCTTGCGGAGCACACGGGCCAGCGTCTGGAGACGAGTTCGCAGGTCCGGGAGTTCATGCTGGCGCAGATCGTCTTCCCCTTCGCGCTCGGGGCGGCGGACCCCCTGACCGGGGACGTCGCGATCTTCCGGAGCACGGGCATCTTCGAACCCCATGTGATCGCGCACGAGTTCTGCCACCGCAAGGGATACATGAAGGAAGTCGAGGCGCAGGTCCTCGGCTACTTCGCCCTGTTGCATTCGGGTGAGGCCGTCCTCGAGCAGTCGGCCCACTGCGAGCGCCTGGACCGCCAACTCTGGGTGCTGGCGGAGCGGGACGCCGCTGCGTACAACGATCTCCTCGCCGAGATCGGACTTCGGGAGGAGTTGAAGGATGCCTTCGCCGTGCGCCACCCGGCCGAGGGTCCGGTCAGCGGCGTCGTGGGTCCGATGATGAAAAACGCCTACAACGCCCGCATGAAGCTCACGGGGCAGAACGGCCTCTCCGACTACGACGAAGGCTTCACGAACTTCCTCCTCGCGACCGAGCGAACCGCCGACTCGTGAACCTCCAGGATCCGGCGCTCACCTTCGCCCTCGCCGTCACCGCGGGCGTCGTTGCGCAGTCGGTCGCGCGACACGCACGCGTACCCGGCATCCTCTTCCTGCTCGCGACCGGCATCCTCCTCGGGCCGGCCTTCGCCAACATCGTGCGGCCCGACACGCTGGGGGGAGGCCTCAACCCCATCGTCGGGCTGGCCGTCGCGGTGATCCTCTTCGAGGGCGCGCTGCAACTCAACCTCGACCGGCTGCGGCGCGAGGCGGTGACGATCCGCCGCCTGATCACGCTCGGCGCGCTCGTCACGATCGCAGGGGCCACCGTCACGGCGATGCTCGCGCTGGGCTGGAGCCTCCGCATCGCGTTGCTGTTCGGGGCGCTCGTCTCGGTCACGGGTCCGACGGTGATCAACCCGCTCACGCGGCGGATTCGCCTGCGAAACAACCTGCGGACGATCCTCGAGGCGGAGGGCGTGCTCATAGATCCGGTCGGCGCGATCCTCGCGGTCGTCGCGTTCGAGTTGGCGCTCGCGTCGACGGCGGGCGACGTGGGGGCCGGTTTCCTCGGCCTCCTCACGCGCCTGGGCCTCGGCTCCGTCATCGGCGTGGCCGGAGGGTTCATCATCGGAGGACTATTGAGGATGCGGCGCGCGATCCCCTCCGATCTTCGGAACATCTTCACGCTCGCCTGCGTCCTCGCGCTCTACCAGGGTTCGCACGCCATCCTGCCCGAGAGCGGCATCATGACCGTCGCGATCGCCGGCCTCGTCGTCGGCAACATGGGGCCCCGGCACGCGCGCGAACTCGTCGAGTTCAAGGAGCAGCTCACCTTCCTGCTCGTGGGGCTCCTCTTCGTCCTCCTGTCGGCGGCGGTGGACCTCGGCGACGTGCGCGCGCTGGGGGTGGGCGGGATCGTGACCGTGATCGTCCTCGTCGCCGTCGTCCGTCCCCTCTGTGTTCTCCTCTGCACCTGGGGCGCCGGCCTCAGCCGCAACGAGCAGGCGTTCCTCGCCTGGCTCGCCCCGCGCGGGATCGTCGCCTTCGCCGTCTCGTCGCTGTTCGCGGCGGAACTCGCGCACAGCGGGATGGAGGTGGAAGGCAACCAGCTGCGGGCGATGGTCTTCCTCGTCATCGCCGTCACCGTCGTCGTCCTCGGCGGGACCGGCGGGCTCATGGCGCGTCTGCTGGGGGTACGGAAACCGTCCAACCACGGGTTCGCCGTCGTCGGGGCGAATCCCATCGGACGCGCGCTCGCCCGAACCCTGCGCCTCGCCCGCCGCGGGGATGCACCCATCGTTCTCATCGACACGAACCCGACGGAAGCGGGGGCGGCGGAGAGCGACGGCTTTCGCGTCGTGCTCGGTAACGCGAACGAGTCGCGCGCGCTCCTGAAGGCGGGGGTCGAATCGCGCCGCGCCCTCGTCGCCCTCACGCCGAACGAAGGCGTGAACCTGCTCATTGCCAAACGGGTCGGGGAAAGCTGCCCGGGCGTGAGCCGCCTCGTGGCCATCGATCCGCTCACGCCGGGAGTCGGACCCGAGCAGGTCGAGGAGGGCGGCGCCTCGGTACTGTTCGGGCTCGGGATCGACTACGAGCGCTGGGCGCACAACTTCCGGCGGGACCGCGTGGAGATCGAACCTCTCATCTTCGAGGGCCTCGCCGGGCTGCGCATCCCCCAGATCGACGCGCTCGCCGACCGCCGGCTCCCCGCCCTCGCCCTCGTGCATCGCCGCGGCAAGCGCGAACAGCCGGTGTCGAGCGACACGACGCTGAAGCCCGGCGACGTCGTCTGGTTCGGCTGGCTGCGCGGACAGGCGGAAATCGTCGAACCGCGTCTCGCCCGGGCCGGATTCCGCCGCCCGGACGTCGAGAGCCCGGAGGACGGCGGCGGGACGGCGGAGGAAAACATCCCCGGCGCCGGTGGCACACCGTTCGTTGACGGGCCAGATTCGGACCGATGAAGATCCACACCGCCCGGCGGACCCACGGCTTCACGGAATCCGTGATCCGGATGATGACCCGGCTCTCGAACGAGCACGGTGCCATCAACCTGTCGCAGGGCTTCCCCGACTTCGAGTCGCCCGACACGCTGAAGATCGGTGCCGCGCGCGCGATCTACGACGACGTGAACCAGTACGCGATCACGTGGGGCGCGAAACGGTACCGCGACGCGCTCGCCGCGAGCTACCGCGACTGGTACGGGCTCGACGTCGATCCGGAAGCGCACCTCACGATCACCTGCGGCGCGACCGAGGCGATGATGGCCGTGCTCCTGGCGGTCGTGGACCCGGGGGAGGAAGTCATCGTCTTCGAGCCGTTCTACGAGAACTACGGCCCGGACACGACGCTCTGCGACGCAACCCCCGTGTTCGTGCCGCTGACCGCGGAGTGGCAGATCGACTTCGACCGCCTGCGCGCGGCGTTCAGCGACCGGACGCGCGCGATCATCGTGAACACCCCGAACAACCCCACGGGCCGCGTGTTCAGCCGCGACGAACTCGAGAAGATCGCGATCCTGTGCCAGGAGTTCGACGCCTACGCGATCACGGACGAGGTCTACGAGCACATCCTCTACGACGGTGCGCGGCACATTCCGATGGCGACGCTTCCCGGCATGCGGGACCGGACGATTACGATCAGCGCCGCCTCGAAGACGTTCGCGGTCACGGGCTGGCGGATGGGGACGATCGTCGCGCACCCGGAGTTGTCGGACGCCATCCGCAAGGTCCACGACTTCCTCACCGTGGGAGCCGCCGCGCCCCTGCAGGAAGGCGTGGCCACCGGCCTCGAGATGCTTCCGTCGTCCTACTACGAGGGGCTCGCCGACGTATACGGCGCGAAGCGGGATCTCTTCTATCCCGCGCTCGTGGAGGCCGGGTTCGACTGCCGCAAGCCGGAGGGCGCGTACTACGTGCTCGCGGACTTCTCCGACCTCTCGGATCTGCCGGACGACGAGTTCGCGTTCTGGCTCACGCGCACGGTCGGCGTGGCTCCCGTCCCCGGATCCAGCTTCTTCCACAACCCGGAGGATGGGCGCAAGCTCGTGCGGTTCGCCTTCTGCAAGACGGAAGCGCTGCTCGAGCAGGCCGCCGAAAGGCTCGTAACGACCAAAGCCCGGGTGTGAAGCTCCCTTCGGTCGAGCGGCTCGCCGGAGCGGCGTGGGCGACGGCTCGGCGGTTCCCCGTCGTCCTGGCCTGCGCAGTCGTCGCGGCGATCGCCGCGATGCGCGCGATCAACGCGGAAACGGCGCTCGAGCTGCGCCTCCTGGCCTCGGCCAGTCTTGGTCTGCCGCTGCTTACCGGGCTCACCCTGTTCGCGGAGCGCTGGAAGCTCCCGCTGCCGCGGCACTGGGCGCTGCGCGGACTCGGCCTGGCCGTGCTCGCCCTCTACTACTGGCAGTGGCCGAGCTGGGGTGAGAACATCGCCGGTCTCCGCCATTTTCATCTGACCGCGACCCTGCATCTGCTCGTCGCCTTTATCGCCTACCTCGGCGTCCGCGAGCCGAACGGTTTCTGGCACTTCAACCGTACGCTCTTCTTCCGCTTCGGCCTCGGGGCGATCTACACGGGCGTCCTCTTCGGCGGACTCTCCATCGCCATGTTCGGCATCGAGAATCTCTTCAACATCGACATCGCCGATGAGAACTACGGCCGACTCTTCTTCTTCCTCGGCTTCGTCTTTCAGACGTGGTTCGTGCTCGCGGGCGTGCCGGACGATTTCGAGCAACTGGAACGCCGCGACGACTATCCCGCAGGTCTGCGCGTCTTCGCCCAATACGTGCTCCTCCCGCTCGTCGCCGTCTATCTGATCATCCTCACCGCCTACCTCGGACGCGTCGTCATCACGACGACGTGGCCCAGCGGGTGGATCGGACTTCTCGTCTCCGCCCTCGCCGCCTTCGGCATCCTGTCGCTCCTCCTCGTGCATCCGCGGCGCGGACAGGAGGACCACGCGTGGATCGACACGTACGCCCGCATCTTCTGGATCCTCATCATCCCGTCCATCGTCATGCTCCTGCTCGCCATCGGGCAGCGCATCGAGCAGTACGGGATCACGGAGCGCCGGTATCTCCTGCTGCTGCTCGGGATCTGGCTGGCGGGCACCGCCCTCTTCTACACGGTGACGCGGTCGCGCGAGATCAAGGGGATTCCGCTGACGCTGGCGATCATCGGCGCCGTCACTTTCGTTGGCCCCTGGTCCGCGTACGCCGTGGCCGAACGGAGCCAGACGGGCCGGCTCGAGGACCTGCTCTCGGCGCACGGCGTCCTGGCGGAGAGCAGGATCTCGCCGGCCGCCGTCGAGGTCCCGCCGGAGGACTGGCAACAGATCAACGATGTCCTGCTGTACCTGATTTCGTGGCATGGGACGTCCCCCATCGACGAATGGTTCGAGGGCGGGGTGGCGGCGGTGGATACGATCGGAGACGGAATGGCGGCCTCGATGCGGGTCGCGGAGGCCGGGCGCCGGGCGACGCTCATCGCGGACCATTTCGAACTCGTGCCGTCCGAGGGACTGCTCGCGGATCCCTACGGGTTCGTCGACATTTCGCCCCCGGGGGGCCGGAACGCGGCGATCACCGTGGCCGGCTTCGACCGGGCCGTCTTCGAGCGCAACCTCCTGGGAGGACGCTACCCGTTCGAGGGCGACTCCCTCACCTTCGAGGCCACTCCGGACAGCCTCGGTACGACGATCCGGCTCGGCGGGGACGAACTGGCCACGGTCTCGTTCGCCGAACTCATCGCGCGCGCCGGGCGCTCCGGGACCACGACCGCACCGGGAAGGGTGCAACTGCCTCCGGACTCGCTGCGGCTCGAGATCTCCGGGGCGGACGTGACGGCACGCATCCAGGTCACGCTGCTGCGGCTCCGTGACAGCGATGGGGAACGGCGACCGACCCGCGTCACCGGCACGCTGCTCCTCGCGCCCCCCGAGGGCGGCTGACGCAGGGCTGCCCGGACCGCCGGCCATCGACGGCGGCGGACAACCTTTCGGAGCGGGATTCGGTCGTAGTGGTTGGAACCTGACCGCGCACCCGCGCGTATGTCAGTGAGACAACCACAGCGAGCTTGCGGACACTCGACCTTTCCTCCTGGAGCCGACGTGACGTTCATTCGAAGAGTCGCCGCCGCCTTCACCCTCTGGGCCCTCGCGATCTGCGTGTGGGCCGCCCTTTCCCACCTCACGAGCCTGCCCGGACCGGCAAAGGCGAGTACGGCGACTCTGGAGGGGATGGCGAGCCTCGTCGAACGGGCGGATCCGCCGGGCTCGCTCCGCGCGCCGCGGTTTGCCGCAGAGCAGTTGCGCCGCACGGCACACACGGCCGGACGGATCAACGGAGGCATCGAGCGCGCCATCGGAGCCTGGCTGGACGGCCTCGGACACGACGCGGCCCACGGCCGGCAGGTGCGCTTCGGGTCCGCGGTAGTGGTCGGCGAACGGGATGCCAAGGCCGTCATCGGCAATGCCCACATGACGATCAGGATGGATGCGAGGTCCGATGCGGGCCGCGCGCGGCTCGCGGAACTCCATGGGCTGCGCCTGTCCGCGGGGAACCCGTTACGGACGCGAGACGCGGGAATCTGGATCGACCGGACCGAGAAGGCCCCGGCCGGATCGTCTGAAGCGGATCTCAAGCTGCACGCCGCGAGACACGGGGAGACGTTCTCCCTCAAGGCCGCGGAGGCGGGGTCCGCGCTGGATGAGGCGTCGATCAGACTGGATGTCGATGCCAACCTCGACCGGGACAAGCTCAAGAAGCGGCTTGAGAAGCTCCTCGATCTGCTGGAGGATCTGCAGGGGTTCGAGGGCGGCCGGTAGCTCGCGGATTTTCGGTACACGACGCCGGAACCCCATGAAGCGCCAGGGTGGGCGGGCCGGAGCGGCCGGGCTGCTGGTTGCGGTCTCGTTCGCGGGCGTGGTACCCGTCGTGTCCGCGCAGGAGGCGCATGCGGGCCACGCCGGGTCGCCGGAAGGGGGCCGGCCGACGACGTCGACGGCGAGCATCCGGGTCGTCGATGATCCGGAACGCAAGGAACTCGCGGTCATCCTGGGGCCGATCGACCTCCCCGCCCATTCATCCCACCACATGGCCCAGCTGCCCGTGCAGGAAGGCACCGTCCCCTTCGACCTGACGATCCGGGGCTATCGCACCCACATCATCGATGGCCACGGCGCGCCGGTGCCGCGCGTCGTCCTGCATCACATGAACCTGCTCGATCCGGGGCGGCGGGAGCTGTTCCTGCCGATCATGCTGCGGGTTCTGGCGGCGAGCCATGAGACGCGGCCCGTGAGCTTCCCCGGCTGGCTGTTCGGCATTCCGATGAAGGGCGGTTCGAGATTCCTCGCGCTCACCATGCTGCACAATCCGACGGAAGCGGACTACGAGGGCGTCACCGTCCACCTGACGCTCGAGTACGAGCGCCTCGCCCGCCTCCCCGTCTACCCGGTGGCGCCGTTCCATCTCGATGCGATGTACCCCGAGGTCTCCGCGACGAAAGCCTGGGACCTTCCGCCCGGCCATTCGGTCAAGACATGGGACGCGAGTCCGGCGATCCGCGGGCTCATCATCGGTCTCGGCGGTCATCTCCACGCGCACGCGTCCCGGCTCCGCTTCGAGAATCTGTCGACGGGCGACGTACTGTACGACATCCGGCCCAGGCTCGATGCGGATGGCCACGTCGTGGACATCCCGGCACTCCTGCACAGGGGGCGGGGCGTGGGCGCGCTCGTCGTCCCGGAACACCGGTACCGGATCACCGTCGAGTACCGAAACCCGTTCGATACGGTGATCGAGGACGGCGGCATGGGTTCGATCGCCGGCGCCTTAATCCCGCTGGAGGACTGGCCCGCCGCGAATCCCCGGGAGGCGCTATTCGCCGCCGACTACGACTGGGTCGTCCGCAGTCAGGTCGAACACGGGGCCGTGCACGAAGGCCACGGCAAGCCCGCCGGGCGCTGACGCCCGTCCGACCCACCGCGGCGCGCCGCTCAGCTCCCCCGGCTGTACTCTGTGCGACCGCCGATAATCGTGTAGTCCACCACGGTCTCAAGGATCTCGTCCGCGGGAATCGTGAGGATGTCCCGGGACAGGACGGTGATGTCCGCCAGCTTCCCGACTTCCAGCGTCCCCTTGAGGTTTTCCTCGAACGCGGCGTACGCGTTGGCCCACGTATAGGAACGCAGCGCCTCCTCGCGCGTCATCGCCTGCTCCTCGAAGAAGGTCTCGCCACCTTCGATCACGCGGGTGACGGTACAGTGGAAGCTCGCCAGGGGGTCCGCGTCCTCGACCGGGACATCCGTACCGTTCGTCACGACGACGCCGGCCCGCATGAAGTCCCGCCACACGTAGGCGCCCGAGCGCGCCCGGCCCGGCCCGAGCCGGAGGATGATCCAGGGACCGTCGGAGCAGGCGTGGACGCCCTGCATGGAGGCGATGACCCCCAGCTCGGCAAAGCGCGGAATATCCGCCGGATTGACGTGCTGCGCGTGCTCGATCCGCCAGCGCAGGTCACTCGTCTCCGCGTGGTCGGCAAAGGTGCGCCCGTACAGGTCGAGCACCTCGCGGTTCGCGCGGTCGCCGATCGCATGCGTATTGACCTGATAGCCCCGCTCTATCGCGAGTCGCGCGATGCGCTCGATCTCCTCCGGCGGCGTCGTCGGCAGTCCGATGGAGGCCGGCATGTCCGAATAGGGCTCAAGCAGCCAGGCGCCGTGCGATCCGAGCGCCCCATCCGCGACTTGCTTGATCGACCGCACGGTGAGCCGATCATCCCCATATCCCACCATGTAGTAGTCGTCCAGTCGCCCCTCGAGCGTCTCCATCCCGCCCTGCAGCATCACGTAGAGCCGCACGGGCAGCGCGCCCTCGTCCGCGAGCGTCCTGAGCAGGTCCACCGTCCCGAAGCCGGAACCCGCGTCCTGAAAGCTCGTGACTCCCTTCCGAAGCAGCTCCTCGTTCGCGAGCCGCACCTGCTCGCGGGCCCGCTCCTCGCGCTCGGCCTCTGAGCGGTTCGCCTCCTCCTCGGCAAACGCCGCCCGCGCCAGGCGCTGCGCGGTCTCTCTCAGCACGCCGGTGGGTTGCCCCTCCGCGTCATGGACGATCTCGCCGCCCGGAGGGTTGGGCGTGTCGGCGTCGATCCCGGCCAACTCGAGCGCCCTCGCGTTCACGAACGAAGCGTGCCCGCTCGCATGCGTCAGAATGACCGGATTGGCGGGGCTCACCGCGCTGAGGCCGTCGTGGACCGGCTGCCCCTCGACCATCGGATCCGGCGGCTCGCTCCATTTCTCCTGGTGCCAGCCCCTGCCGCTGATCCAGGCGCCCGGTGCCGCGCTCGAGGCCGTCTCGCCCACCAGGCTGACGATGTCATCCCAGGTGTCGGCGGTCGTCAGGTCGAGGATCATGCGCGCGTTTCCCAGACCCATGAAGTGACCGTGACCTTCGATGAACCCCGGGATCGCGAGCCGGCCCCCGAGGTCGATGACTTCGGTGCCTTCCCCGATCCATCCGGAGACGTCGTCGTCCGCCCCGAGCGCGACGATACGCCCTTCCCTCGACGCCAGAGCGCTGACCACCTCCCCGCCGTCGCCCGCCAGAGTCGCGATCTTCCCGTTGGTGAGGACGAGTTCAGCCACGCCCATCGGCGGATCGGCGGCCGTCGCGCCGCCCGCTTCCGCCGAATCCCCGGCGTCGGTCGCGCAGGCCGCAAGGGCGGGGAGAAGCAACGATCGGACGAAAGCGGACGGTACTTCACGATGTCGAATCATGGTATCTCTGACCTTGATGTAGAGCGGTTCGGCTGATCATAGCGGCACGCCGTTGACCGTGCACAGGAGGGGCAGGCCGTCCGCGCGCTCAACTACCCCGCCGGGGCCCGTGCGGGTACGTTTCACGGGAATCCGCTGGGCTTCCGGGCGCTCCCGGATCGTCCGCAAACGAGGCGGGAGAGGACGGGTGCGATGGGGCGAAGGCGTAGTGTCGGAAGGTGGGGAGTCGGCCTCGCGCTGGGTCTCGCCTTCGCCCTTCCGGCCGACGCCGGGGCCCAGATCGGCATCCTCGCGGGCTACAACCGCGACACGCTCGCGGAGTTCCTGCCGGAGAACGGGTTCGATCTCACGGAACTCACCGATGGGTATCACGTCGGAGTCTTCCTGAATTTCAACCTCGCGACCTTCTCCATCCGGCCGGCCGTCATTTACCACCGCATGCCGGAACTCGTCGCGATGGCGGGCGAGGAACGGGTCCGGTTCGACATCGATCTGGTGGAAATCCCGCTCGACTTCCGCATTCGGCTCCCCCTGCCTGCCATCCAGCCCTATGTGCTGGGCGGGCCCGTCCTGACCTTCCCCTCCAGCACGTTTTCGGGCGTGGACGACCTCCTCACGGCACGCCCGGTGCGCGCGGAGTTCGGAGTCGGCGTCGAACTCGACCTCGGTTTCCGGCTCTGGCCCGAAGTGCGCTACGGATTCGGGCTCGGTTCGCTGATGGGATCCGATGTCGCCGTCGGATCCCGGGTACTCCAGGGCGAAGGAGAGCCCCGGCACGACTCCCTGACGCTCCGGCTCGGCATCAGCTTTTAGCAGCTCGCGGCAAGAGTCCCGCTGCGTCCCCGGGGCTGGCCGGACTTGACGCTTCGACGGCCCGTTCCCCATTATGGCTCCGAAAGAATACCGAACAAACACCGAAACCGATGAATCGGGAGACGATGCGGGGAGTTTCCGAGAGACGGCGCTCGATTCGGGGACGCGGAAGCGCGCACAACCCGGCGAACCGCTTCCTTCCTCTCGCGGTGGAGCGGGAGGCCTGGACGCTCGCTTCCGACCCGGATCCGCGGACGGAGATCCTGGAGGATCGATCGCGCTCGATCATCTCTTACAACAACAGTCCGGACCTCGGCTTCGACGCGAGTCTGAACCCGTACCGCGGGTGCGAGACCGGGTGTTCGTACTGCTACGCGCGACCCACCCACGAGTATTTCGGACTCTCGGCGGGGCTCGACTTCGAGAGCCGGATCCTGGCGAAGCCGGAGGCCCCCGCCCTCCTCCGACTCGAACTGGCCTCTCCGCGGTGGAAGCCGCAGGTGCTCGTCCTCAGCGGGGTGACGGACCCGTATCAGCCCGTGGAGCGCCGCCTCGGGATCACGCGCCGCTGCCTCGAGGTGCTGGCCGAAGCCCGGAACCCGGTCGGGATCGTGACGAAGCACCACCGCGTGACGCGGGACATCGACCTCCTGCGTGAACTCGCGCCGTACGACGCCGTGCAGGTTCAACTCTCCATCACGACGCTGGACCGCTCGCTGCAGCGAAGGTTGGAGCCGCGGGCGTCGACCCCCGAGCGGCGGCTCGACGCGATTGCGCGCCTGGCGGACGCGGGCATCCCGGTGGGGGTGAACGTCGCGCCCGTGATTCCCGGACTCACGGACCATGAGATCCCGGCCATCGTCGACGCGGCGGCGAAGGCCGGAGCCGGGAGGGCGATCTACATCATGCTCCGCCTTCCGTACGGGGTCGCCGCCCTGTTCGAGGACTGGCTGCAACGGAACTGTCCGGGCCGGGCGGAGAAGGTGTTCAACCGCATGCGGGAGCTGCGGGGCGGGAGCCTCTATGCTTCGAACTTCGGGGAGCGGATGCGAGGGCGCGGCCCGTTCGCCGAACAGGTCGCGCGGCTCTTCTCACTGGCGCGTGCGAAGCACGGCCTCGAGCCGCGCGACTACAACCTCACGGCGGAACACTTCCGGCCGCCGCGGGCCGGCCCCCAATTGGGACTGTTCGACTAGCGGTCGAGGTCTCCGGCGCGCGGCCGCCACCTGAATGCACCCTCCCGCTCCTCCAACTCGACGGTGAGCGTCTGCTCCGCACCGCCGCGGACGATGTGGACCGACACCTCCCCCGGCTCGAGATCGGAGAGAGCCCGTCGCAGGTCGTCGGGGTCCTCGATCTCCTCGTCGCCGAGCCCGACGATGACGTCGCCCGCCCGCAAGCCGCCCTCAGCGGCCGGCGTGTCCTCGTAGACGGAGGTGACGAGGACGCCACCTTCCACGCCGAAGTACTCCGCGAGCTGATCGCCCAGGCTCTGCGTGTTCGCGCCGAGTCGCGGGCGCCCCGACAGTTCGTAGAAGATGCGACTCACCGCCCCGTCGGCGGCTCGTTCCCGGACCTCCCGGAGCCGCTCTTCCACTTCGAGAGCCCGTTCCCGCGCGCGCGCCGACGAGGGCCGGACTCGCGTCAGCTCGACCTGCGGGGAGACGAAGGTCAAGCCACGGCTCGAGAAGACGCCCGTCCGCTCGGCGAGTTCGACGGACACCTCGCGTTCCGCTCCGTCACGGAGCACCGTCAGATCGACGACACGCCCGGGCAGCGTCTCGCTCACCAGCCGCCGAAGCCCCGCAACGCTCTCGACGCGCTCGCCGTTCCAGGCCACGACGACGTCGCCGTCCTCGATGCCGGCCTCGGCCGCCGGTTCGCCGTCGACGACGCCGTCGATGTAGACGCCGTACGCGCGGGACATCCCGAGCTCCGAAGCGCGCTCCCCGTCGACATCCAGGATCTCCACACCGAGGTATGCGCCACCCCCGGAAAAGGCCACCCGGACCCGTTCGCGCCGCTCGTCCTCATCGTCCTCCTGGGCCGCGACCGGCGCCCCACCGGCGTACAGCCCGGCGACCAGCGCCACCGCAAGCCCGATGGCGAGTGACTCCCTCCAGTTCTTCATGTATCCCCCCTCGGGATCATTCCCAGGTCGTGAACCAACGCCTTCGTTTCCTGCAGGGTCGGACACTCCGGGGAGGCCGGTCGGTTGCCCGGCGGGGCAGCCTCAGCGGTCCGGGGCGAAGAAGAGGGGGATGCCTCCCTCCGTCGGCGCGATGACCATGTTGTTGCTCCCCTCGCCGATCCGACCGAGCATCTCCAGGTAGCGCCAGTACAGGTAGCGCTGGCCCGAGATGCCGGCGAGGCTCTCCGCGATGATGTCCTGCGCATCCCGGATCCCCTCGGCCTCCGCGCGCTGCTGGTTCGCCTGTTCGACCACGACCTGGGTCTGGTACTCCTCGGACTGCACCTGCTGCTCGCGCGACAGCTTGGCCTCGATCGCCTCGCGGATCGTCTCCGGCGGCACGACCTCGCGCACGAAGAAATCGGTGATCTCGAGCCCGCGCGGGTTGAGGCGGTCCGTCATCAGCGCCTCGATGCGGCCGGAGATGCCCGTCCGGTTGGTGGACAGGATGTCCGAAGCCTCGATCTCCGCGATCGCGTCCCGGATGGCCGAGCGATACGTGTTGTAGACGAACGCGGCAACGGCGTTCTCGTTCCCCACCGTGAGATAGAGGTGGACGGCGCTGTCCGGGTTGATGCGGTAGCGGTAGGCGGCGTCGACGGCGATCTGGAGCTGGTCCGAGGTGAGGGCGTCCAGGCGCTCGGCCTGTCCGCCCGCGGGGTACTGGACCTCGCGCAGTGGGTAGTTCGTCCACGAGCGCAGGACGTTGTGGTACAGCCCCTGCGTGTAGGGGCGGGACGCCACGGCGCCGGTGACCGGGTTCCGCTTGACCGCCACCTCGTACTCGTCAACGCGGTTGAAGCCGAACACGAACAGGATGAGCACGAAGAGAACCCCGGCGACGGCGGCCACCGTGCCGATGCGAAGCGACTTCACTGATTGAGCCATTCTCGTCCTCCCGAAAAATCGAGACAGTGTCCGCGGGCGGCGAGGCCGTGCGGACGGTATCGTACGTAGTTCATTGCAAGGTAAGCGCGCGGTCGCGCCCGTCCCACCTCGCGGGCGGGATCTGTGGTCGCATCTACACGCCTGGCGGGAGGACCATTCGTGATTCGACAGGTGTTGCGCGCGGCATTGATGGCGCCGGTCGTGGCGTGGGCCTGCTCGGCCCCGACCCCCGACTACGACGTCCTCATCCGCGGGGGGATGGTCTACGACGGGTCCGAGGACCCGCCGCGCACGGCGGATGTGGCGATCGCCGGCGACACGATCGCGGGCATCGGCGACTTCGCCCCGGCCTCCGCCCGGACGACGATCGACGCCGCCGGGCTCGCGGTGTCCCCCGGCTTCATCAACATGCTCTCGTGGGGGACCGAATCGCTCATCGTCGACGGCCGTTCGCTGAGCGACATCCGCCAGGGCGTCACGCTCGAGGTGTTCGGCGAGGGTAACTCCATGGGGCCGCTGAATCCGCAGATGAAGGCGGATATGCTCGCCCGCCAGGGCGATGTGCGCTTCGAGATTCCGTGGACTTCGCTCGGCGAGTACCTGGACCACCTCGTGGAACGCGGCGTCGCAACCAACGTGGCCTCGTACGTCGGGGCCACAACCGTGCGCGTGCACGAGATCGGCCACGAGGACCGACCCCCGACGCCCGAGGAGCTCGGGCGGATGCAGGAGCTCGTGCGGGAGGCGATGCGCGAGGGCGCCGTCGGCGTCGGATCGTCGCTCATCTACGCGCCCGCCTTCTACGCCGATACGGATGAGCTCATCGCCCTCGCGAGCGCGGCCGGAGAGTTCGGCGGCGGCTACATCTCCCACCTGCGGAGCGAGGGGAACCGGCTCATCGAGTCCGTGGACGAGCTGATCTCGATCGCCCGGGAAGCCGGCGTGCGGGCGGAGATCTACCACCTGAAGGCCGCCGGGAGCGAGAACTGGGCGAAGCTGGACGAGGTCATCGAGCGTGTGGAGCGGGCGCAGGCGGAAGGACTCGAGATCACGGCAGACATGTACACCTACACGGCCGGCTCGACCGGGCTCGATGCGGCGATGCCGCCGTGGATCCACGAGGGCGGGCACACCGCGATGATCGCGCGGCTCCGCGACCCCGAGACGCGCGCGCGGATCGCGGCGGAGATGCGGACGCCCACGGACGAGTGGGAGAACCTGCTGCTCGCGGCCGGCTCCCCCGACCGCGCGCTCCTCGTCGGCTTCCGGCAGGATTCCCTCAAGTACCTGACGGGCCGGACGCTCGCGGAAGTGGCGGAGTCGCGCGGCACGGGCATCGAAGAGACCGCGATGGACCTCGTCGTGCAGGACGACAGCCGCGTGGGGACGGTCTATTTCATGATGTCCGAGGACAACGTGCGGCGTCAGGTCGCGATTCCGTGGGTGAGCTTCGGGTCCGACGCGGGATCGCTCGCCCCGGAGGAACCCTTCGTGCGCTCGAGCACGCATCCGCGCGCGTACGGCAACTTCGCGCGGCTCCTCGGCCGGTACGTGCGGGACGAAGGCATCATCCCGCTGGAGGAGGCGATCCGGAAACTCACGTCGCTGCCGGCCGCCAATCTCCGGCTGGAGGGGCGCGGCCGGCTGGCGCCCGGGTATTTCGCCGACGTCGTGATCTTCGACCCGGCGACGATCGCGGATCACGCGACGTTCGAGGAACCGCACCAGCTTGCGACGGGCGTGCGCGATGTGTTCGTGAACGGCGTGCATGTCCTGGCGGAGGAGGAGCCGACGGGCGCCACGCCCGGGCGCGTGGTCCGGGGCCCGGGGTGGGAGGGCGCCTCCCGCTGACGTGCTCGACACGCGGGCGACTCCGCGTGTCGTAAGGCGATCCTCGACCTTTCCGACGCAGTGTTGACGGAGTATGGCAGAGTTTATATAGTTAGTATATCGTTACTTATATAGTGTGCCCCGGAAGCCCATGAGCCTCGATCACATCCTTCTCGGCCTGCTGCGCGAGCCTGCGAGCGGGTACGACCTCAAGGACGCCTTCAGCGAGACCGTCGCGCACTTCTGGTCGGCCGAACTCAGCCAGATCTACCCCACCCTCAAGAGTCTCGAGGAGCGGGGCCTGCTGCGGAGCCGGCTCGAACCCTCGCCGAGGGGACCGGACCGCCGCGTCTACACGCTGACCGGGGACGGGCAGGAGGAACTGCGCCGCTGGGTGCGCAGCGAACCGGTGGTCGGCACGGAACGGTTCGCCTACCTCGCCCAGCTCTACTTCATGAGCGCGATCGACGATCTCTGCGAGACGCGTGCCTTCATGGCGGAGCTGCGCGACCGGCTGGCGGGCCGGCTGGCGGAACTGCGGACGATCGAACGGAAGATCTTCGCCGCGCACGGCGATCAGCCGGACCGATACAGCGACGACGGGTTTCACCGCTTCGCGACGCTGCGCATGGGCATCGATTCCATCGGTGCGAAGGTGACCTGGTGCGACCTCACGCTGGCGGCCATCGACCGGCGGCTCGCTTCCCCACCGGAGCCCGCGCCATGACCCCGCTGCTCGACGGGCTCCTCCGGATACACGTGGCCGCCGGCTTCGTGGGTCTCGCCGCGTTCTGGGTCCCGGTGGTCGCCCGCAAGGGTGGCCGGGCGCATGTGCGGGCGGGACTCGTCTACGCCTGGTGCGCCTACGTCGTGGCGGTGACGGCGGCCGTCGTGGGGGCGGGGCGTATCGCCACCCATTGGACTCAGGGCGTCGGCTTGGCGGAGCGACCCGACCTCTACGCCTTCCCCCTCTTCCTCGGCTACCTCGGCGTCGCGACATTCGCCCTGGTGCGCCAGGCGATGCGGGCCGTGGCCACCCGGCGCGCGCCGGAGACGCTGCGGACCCCGTTCCACGAGGCCGTCGCCTGGGCGTCGATCGCCGGCAGCGTCGTCGTCATCGCCTTCGCGCTCGGGGCGTGGTCCGGCCTCTCGCCGGTGCTGTTGGGGCTGAGCCCTGTCGGCCTCGTCACGGGGCGGAACATGCTGCGGCTCATGAAAAACCCCGGGGCGGAGCACATGGGCTGGTTCTACAGCCACATGGCGTCGATGCTCGGCGGCGGGATCGCCTTCCACACGGCGTTCTTCGTCTTCGGGGCGCAGCGCCTCTTCGCCTACGAGATCGCGGGAGCGCTCGGCATCGTGCCCTGGATCCTGCCGGCGATCATCGGCATTCCGGCCATCACCGTCTGGACCCGGTACTACCGGCGGAAGTTCAGGCCCGCCGCCCGCCGCGCGGCTCCCGGCTAGTTCCCGCGCGCGCTCCGGCTGGTGTCCGCGCGCGGCCCGGCTAGTTGCCGCGGGCGCCGCCGTCGAAGGCACGGCTGTCGGAAGCGCCCCAGCGGAGCCCCGTGTCCCAGTCGATATAGATGCCCATCGCCTGACCCTGTCCGCTCCGCGTCCGCGTCACGTGTCCCATGCCCTCGTAGAGACGCTGCGTGTCGGGCGAGAAGCCCCACTCCTCGAACGAGGTCACGTCGGGCAGCCACTGGTGGTGGATGCGCGGCGACTCGATGGCCCGGCCGAACTGCGACCCGGTCATCCCGTGGTCGACGACGTTGAGCACGACCTGCAGCGTGGTGTTGATGATCGTCCGCCCCCCCGGACTTCCGATCGCGAGCACCGGACGGCCGTCACGCGCGACGATCGTCGGTGTCATGCTGGACAGCGGTTGCTTCTCGGGCGCCACGAGGTTGGGCGGCGTCCCGATCGTGCCGCGCGAATTCGTGCGGCCGGGGATCGCGTTGAAGTCGCCGAGTTCGTTGTTCAGCAGAAAACCGGCCCCGGGGACGACGATGCTGGACCCGTAGCCGAACTCGAGCGTGTACGTGACCGCGACCGCGTTCCCGTCCGAGTCCACGACGGAATAGTGGGTCGTCTCCTCGCTCTCCTCGAGGAAGGCGCCGTTGAAGGCCGCCGAATCGCTCCTGGAAGCCCTCTCCGTGTCGATGCTCGCCCGCAGGAGACCGGCGTATTCCTTGGACGTCAGACGGTCGATCGGCATCTCCGGATTGAACTTCGGGTCGCCGAGGTGGAGGGCTCGGTCCGCGTACGAGCGCCGCATCGATTCGGTGAGCAGGTGCAGGTAGAGCGCCGAGTTGTGCCCGATCTCGGCCAGGTCGTACCCCTCGAGGATATTGAGCATCTCCACGAGCCCCGTGCCGCCCGAACTCGGCGGCGGCATCGAGTAGACGTCGTAGCCCCGGTACGTTCCGTGAATCGGGGTCAACTCGTCCGCCTCGTAGCGGGCCAGGTCCTCCTCCGTGATCAGGCCTCCGTGCTCGGCCATGAAATCGGCGAGCAGCTTCGCCGTCGTGCCGCGGTAGAAACCGTCGTGCCCGTCGCTCTGGATGCGGCGCAGCGTCTCGGCGAGGTCCGGCTGACGGAAGGTCTCCCCCGGCTCGTACATGCGGACGCCGTCCTTGAGGAAGGCCGCGCGGGTCGCATCATAGAGCGGCCCCGCCCGCCCGGGCAGGGAGCGGAGCCAGTTCTGCATCGCCCACGTGGAGGGCATGCCGTCCTCGGCCAGCCGGATCGCGGGCTCGACGAGATCCGCCCACGGCAGGCGGCCCAGCCGCTGGTGCGCCTTCCACATGCCGGCCACGGTGCCCGGCACGCCGACGGCGAGCAGGCCGATGTGGTTCGAGTTATCCCGGACCTCGCCGTTCTCGCCCAGGTACATGCGCTCCGTCGCCGAGAGCGCCGCCTTTTCGCGGAAGTTGAACGTCGTCACCTCGCCGTCCGCCCCGTGATACACGAGGAAGCCGCCACCACCCACGTTGCCGGCCGAAGGCAGCGTTACGGCCAGCGCGAAGGCGGTGGCCACGGCGGCGTCGACTGCGTTGCCGCCCCGGTTCAGGATCTCCTGGCCCGCTTCCGAGGCGAGGTAGTGGCTGCTCACGACCATGCCTCCGCGCGAGGGCGCGGCCATGCGGCCGGACTGGGCGGCGAGCGGCGCGAGGACGATGATGGCGATGGACGCGCTCAGGGCGAGGGTCCGGATGGCGAACGCGAACTTCCTGGGCATCAAGCGCCTCCTCTGCGGGTTTCGCGGGCAATGTCGCGCAGTCGCGCGCAATGTCGGGTGACCGCCCGCGGTCGGAAAGAGCGGCCGGGAAGGTGCACGGTCAATTCGAGGGCGGCACGATCGCGATCGCGCGCAGGGGGGCGCCGGACCCGCCCGAGATCTTCATGGGCAGGGCGATGACGGTGGCGCCGCGGGGCGGAAGGCGGTCGAGGTTCGTGAGATTCTCGAGACCCGGCGCATTCGCCGCGGCGACGATCTGGTGCACGATGAAGTCGGTGGAAGCCCCGTAGTCGATGGAAGCCACATCGGCTCCGAGGGCGGCGGCCCCTCGCTCCTCGACGAGGAGGCGCGCGGCGGCCTCGCCGTAACTTGGGAAGTGGAGTTGCGAGGCATCTCCGGGCGTGTCGTCGCCGAGGTATGAGAGGGCGTCGGGCCAGCGCGCGCTCCACCCCGTTCGGAGGAGAACGAGGCTCCCGGGCTCGATCAGGCCGTACTCCGCCTCGTGTGCCGCGACGTCGGCTGCGGTCAGTCGATAGTCCGCATCTTCGGCCGCCTGAGCCGTGATATCGATCACGATCGCCGGACCGATGAGCCGCCCGAGCGGGATCGATGCGACGTCAGGCCCTCCCTCGAGGAAATGGATGGGGGCATCGATGTGGGTGCCGCCGTGCTCGGCCGTCGCGAGGGAGTAGGCGGAGTAGAAGTAGCCGGCCTCGGTCTCCCCGAAGGCCAGTTCCTGCAGCGCGAACCCTGCCGTGTCCGTCGGCCAGTAGACCGTCTCGTCGCCGAAGGCGTGGCTGAGATCGACGAGGCTGTAGCCCTCCAGATCGAGCGGTCCCGGAGCTTCGCCGCCCGGGTGTGCCGAGGCGGCCGACGTGTCGCCGGGGGTCTCCACCCACACCGAACAGGCCGCCGCCACGCCCCCGATGAGGGCCGCTGCCGCCGCGCGCGAAAGCTCCGAGATCGCCATGTTTCTCCTCCCTTCCCTCCTGTGCCTTACGGGACGTCGCCCGAAACCTGAAAGTGGCGACTCGCGGTTGGCGAAGCGAGATTCGCGCATGCGCAGGATCACTCGGGGCCTCCTCATCGTCTTCCTTGCCTCCCTCGGCTATGGGGCCCTGCCGATCTTCGCCAAGCTCGCGCTCGCCGAGGGAGTCGAGGTGCTGCCGCTGCTCGCCTGGCGCTTCCTGCTCGGGAGCGGGCTGCTGTGGATCTTCGTGGTCGCCACCGGGCGGCCCCGGCCCCCGCGAGGACGACGGACCGGTCTCGTCCTCCTCGGTCTGCTGTACGCGTTCAACTCTGTGTGCTACATGCTCGGGCTCGACCGCCTGCCGGCGTCGGTCGCGACGCTCGTTCTGTTCAGTTATCCGGCGATGACCGTGCTCCTGTCGCGGCTCTGGGTCGGCGAACGGCTGACTCCGCGTCGCATCGCCGCCCTGGCGCTCACGACCATCGGGTGCGCGCTGACCGTTGGAGCCGGACTCGGAGGGGGGGACCCGCTGGGCGTGGGGCTCGTTTTGCTCGCGGTCGTGTTCCTGGCGGCGTGGATCGTGCGGAGCCATGGGGTCTTCGCCGGGCTGCCGCCCATCTCCGCGACGGCCACGGCGCTGACGTCCACCGCGTTAGCGATCTCGGTGACCGGGCTGGCTACCGGCGGAATCGGGGTGCCGCTCACGCCCGCCCCGCTTCTCCTCCTCGGGGCGATCGGCCTCTTCTCGACCGCCGTCCCGATCACGGCCTTCCTCATCGGGATCCAGTGGATCGGCCCGGGCAGGGCGGCGACCGCCGCGACCATGGAGCCCGCGGTGACGCTCGCGCTCGCCGCCGCCGTGCTCGGCGACCGCCTCTCGGCCGCGCAGTGGCTCGGCGCCGCGCTCATCCTCGCCGGGGTCATCTCGCTTCGGCTGGAGCCTCGATCGGATATCGCCGATGGCCATCCCTAGCAGGCCGTGACGGCACTCCAACCATCCGGGCGCAAGGCGCGTCTCAAGATCGAAACAGGAACGCGGACCAGGACGTGATCGAACCGAACGGTAAATCCCGGGAGCTCGGGCCGGACGCGCGGGCGGAGGGGCAACCTTCCGCCGGCGTCGAGGCGGACGTGCGGGCGGCGACGTTCGGGGATGCCGAGGCGTTCGAGCGTCTCTACCGCGCCCACGTGTCGCGGGTGTACGGGCTCGCGTGCCGAATGGCCGGGAGCGAGCGGGCGGACGAACTCACGCAGGACGTCTTCGTTCGGGCGTGGGAGAAGCTCGGGACGTTCCGCGGGGAATCGGCCTTCAGTTCGTGGCTGTACCGGTTGGCGGTGAACCTCCTGTGCAGCCGGCTGCGAGCGCTGAAGCTGCAGAGGGAACGGGAGATGGCGAACGAGATTCCCCTGGCGTTGGCCCGGGCGCGCCGAGACAGCATCGAGATCCGTCTCGACTTCGAGGTTGCGCTCGAACGGCTCCCGGATGGGGCGCGCGAGGTCTTCGTCCTGCACGACGTCGAGGGTTACAAGCACCGCGAGATCGCGGAGATGATGGAGATCACGCCCGGGACTTCGAAGTCCCAGCTGCACCGGGCACGGATGATTCTGAGACGGCACCTGGACAGGTAGTTGAGCCGATGACAGATCGAGAACAGCGGAAGGATCGCTTTCGGGACCGTCTTTCCGAGTACATCGACGGCAACCTCGGCGTCGAGGAGGAGGTCCTGATCGAGCGGCACCTGGAGCGCTGCGAGGACTCCGCCCGAACGCTCGCGGAGCTCGAGGCCGTGGTGGACCGGGCCGCGAGCCTCGGGCCGCGCGAACCGGCCGAGGATCTCTGGCCCGGCATCGCGGAGCGGATCGGCGTCCGGCCCGCCAGGCTCGCGGGCGTGGCGCCCGACACCTCCGAAGCGCCAACCCGAAGGAGGCCGCCCGTCCGCTTCATCGCGCGTTTCGCGCCGCAGCTCGCGGCCGGCATCGCGCTGGCGTGGCTCTCCGGGGCCCTCGTGTGGACGGCCGTGACGCGGGACCACATCGCGGGGATCCCGGGCACGGCGGGCACCTCCCCGGTAATCGGCGCTCCGTCGCTCCTGCCGCCGTCCGTGCAAAGCGCCTCGACGCTTCAAGGCGACGGATCGAGCGCCGAGGAATACGCCCGTCTGATCGCTGAACTCGAGCGCGTGCTGTTCGACTCGGAGCGGCCGCTGCCGCCGGAGACCGTGGCGCGTATCCGGCGCGCTCTCGTGACGATCGACCGGGCCATCGAGGACGCGCGAGCCGCGCTGCTCGAGCTGCCCGATGACCCCTACATACAGCAACACATGGAGAACACTATGCGACGCAAGTCGGAGTTCCTTGCCCAGGCCGTACAGCTCGCGGCGACAGACTGATGGCCCCGGCGACGGTTTTCCTGGCGGTCCTCGCAGCGACAAGCCCCGGCGAGCGCGACACGACGTTCGTCGTGCCCGAGGGCGCGCGCATCGAGATCGAACACCGCGACGGAGACATCCGCGTGATGGGCGCGAACAGCCGCGAGGCGCGGGTCGTGCTCGACGACGATGACGGCAGGATTCGCGTGCAGTCCTCGGGTGGCACGATTCGGCTCGGCACGAACCGGGGCGGCGACGGCGCGGACTTGCTCATCTGGCTTCCGGAGGACGTCGAGGTGAGCGTGGCTGGACACGAGGGCGACATCACGGTCGCGGGCATCGCCCGGGGTGCGGTGTCTGTGAGAACGGCGGATGGAGACGTGGGGATCGATGGGGCCGGCAGCGTCAGCGTCGCCACGCTGGACGGCGGCGTGACGATATCGAACGCCGGATCCGCGACGGTCAGCGTGACGGACGGCGACGTGTGGCTCGACCAGGTCGCCGGGAGCATCAGCGTAAGCGGGATCGACGCCGACGTCGTCGTCACGAATACCGACACCCGCGCCGTCGCGGTCACGGTCGTGGACGGCGATGTCTGGTACGACGGCGCCGTTCAGGCGGACGGCAGCTACTCGCTCAGCACCCACGACGGCGATGTGACGTTCGCCGTCCCGGAGAACGCCGGCGCCCGCGTCTCCGTGTCCACCTTCGATGGAGAACTCGTCCCCTCGTTCCCCATCCAGTTCCGCGGAGGCCGTCTGCGGGGCGGCGAGTTCACGGTCGGGGACGGCTCCGCCGCCGTGACGCTGAAGTCGTTCGACGGAGACATCCTCCTCATCCGGCCGGGGGAGCGCACCCCCGACCTCGAACTCGAGTAACAGCGAATCCACGAAACCGGGAGCAGCGTGATGCGAAAAACAGTGCGACAACTCGCCGCGGCGGCGGCATGGCTCATGATCTGGGGGGCTGCGGAAACGCAGGCCCAGGATTTCGAATGGCAGGGGTCCGTGGATCGCGGAGACGCGGTCACGATCCGGGGCGTGAACGGGTCAATCACGGCGAGCGCCGCGAGCGGCAGCCAGGTACAGGTGCGGGCCACGAAGGAATGGGATGATGACGATCCGGATTCGGTCCGCATCGAGGTGGTGGAGGATTCGCGCGGCGTGCTGATCTGCGCCGTCTACCCCTCGAGGCGCGGGCGGGACCCGAACCGGTGCGGCCGGGGCGACGCCTACGAGATGAATGTCCGAAACAATGACGTGAAGGTGCATTTCACGGTCGAGGTTCCGGCCGGTGTCGAACTGGAGGCCCGGAGCGTGAACGGAGAGATCGAGGCGCGCGGGATCGCCGATGACGTGGAGGCGCGAACGGTAAACGGCGGGATCGCGATCGAAAGCGCCGGACCGGTGTCCGCCGAGACCGTGAACGGATCGATCGAGGCGCGGCTGGGAAGCGGGCCTTCCGAAGACCTCCGCTTCAAGACGGTGAACGGGGGGATCCGGCTCGTGCTCCCGAACGGGACCGATGCCGACGTCGACATCCGGACGGTCAACGGCGCCATCGACACGGATTTCCCGCTCACCATCCGCGGGCGCTGGGGCCCCAGGTCCGCCTCCGGCGAGATCGGTGCCGGTGGACCGGAAATCGAACTCAGCACGGTGAACGGGAGCATCGCCCTCGTCCGCGGCGGCTGAAACGCTCGGTGAAACGAGCGTTCAGCCGAGGGTCGTAGCGAACGTGGGCGCCCGGCGCTGCTGCGTGGCCTGCTCGTAGGCGTAGGCGATCCGCAGCAGCGTGGGCTCCGTCCAGGCCGGACCGAAGAAGGAGACCCCCGTCGGAAGCCCCTTCACGAACCCCATCGGCACCGTGATGTCCGGGTAGCCGGCGATCGCGGCGGGCGCGGCTGACGACCCCCCGTCGAGCCTGTCGCCCTTGATGTGGTCGGTCGGCCACGGGAGGTCCCGCGTCGGGGCGATGATCGCATCGAGGCCGTGTTCGCGGGCAAGACGGTCGATCCCATCCTCCCGGTTTGCCTGCTGAATCGTCGCCTTCGCGTTCAGGTATTCGGGGTCCGTGAGCGGTCCCCTCGCCTGGGAGGCGATCAGGCGCTCCTGGCCGAAGTGCTGCATCTCCCGGTCGGCGTTGCGCTCGTTGAAGTCGATGACCTCGGCGAGGCTCTTCACGGGGGCGTCCGGACCCAGCCCGGCGAGATAGGCGTTGAGATCGGCCTTGAACTCGTATTCAAGCAGGACGAGCGAGAGCGGGTCGTTCCAGGCGGCCGCGTCCATGTTCGCGGAATCGATGATGACCGCGCCCTCCGCCCGCATCGCCTCGACCGCCTCGTCGAACAGCGCCAGTACGCGCGGATCGAAGCCCGGGAAGCTGCGCACGACCCCGATGCGGGCGCCCTGAAGCCCCGCCGGATCGAGGAACTGCGTGTAGTCGGCATGCCCGCGGCCCTCGCTCCCGGCGGTGGCGGAATCCCGGGGATCGACGCCGATGCACGCGCCGAGCAGGATGGCGGCGTCGCGGACCGTCCGGCACATGGGTCCCGCGGTGTCCTGTGAATGGGAAATGGGGATAACCCCGGCTCGGCTCCAGAGCCCGACCGTCGGCTTGATCCCCACGATCCCGTTGCTCGAGGAGGGACACATGATGGAGCCGCCCGTCTCCGTCCCCACCGTGAGCGCGCACAGGTTCGCCGACGCCGCGACGCCGGAGCCGGAACTCGAACCGCACGGATTCCGGTCGAGCGCGTAGGGGTTCCGGCACTGGCCGCCGCGCGCGCTCCATCCGCTCGTCGCCCTGATGCCCCTGAAATAGGCCCACTCGCTCAGGTTCGCCTTGGCGAGGATTACGGCGCCCGCCTCGCGCAGCCGGGCGGCGATGAACGAGTCCTGCGGCGGGACCGAACCCTCCAGCGCCAACGACCCGGCCGTCGTCGTCATCCGGTCGTGCGTATCGAGGTTATCCTTGAGCGCGACCGGGATCCCGTGCAGCGGGCCGCGCACGTTGCCGGCGGCGCGCTCCGCGTCGAGTTCATCCGCGATCGCGAGCGCGTCGGGGTTCGTCTCGATGATCGAACGCAGTGCGGGCCCCTGCCCGTCCAGCGCCTCGATCCGTTCCAGGTACATCTCCGCGATCGAACGGGCCGTGCGCTCGCCCGACGCCATGCTCGCCTGGAGCTGATCGACCGTCGCCTCGTCCAGTTCGAACGGCGGCACCGCCGTCGCGCCGGCCTCCTCCCCGGCCCCGGCGCCCGCCGAGTCGCCGTCGGACGCGCAGCCCGACACGGCCGCCACGGCCCCCAGTCCGCCGGCCACGCTGGCCCCGATAAAGCCTCGTCGATCGATCATCGCGGTCCCCTTTGGCCTCCTGTCACTTCTCACGCCGACACTGCTCCGCTCAGAAGTCGTACCGCACCCGCACGAGCGCGAGCCTTCCCAGCTCCGGTGCACCGACGAACTCCCGGTGGCGGTTGTTCAGCAGATTGTACACGGTCAGCTCGACACGGGCGTTCGTCTGGAAGGGCAGCTGATAGCCCCCGGACACGTCGAGAACGTGATAGGCATCCACCATGCCGGCGAAGACGCCCGAAGCCATGGCGAAGGCATCGGCGAAGCGCCAGCGCCCATTCAGGAAGAGGCCTGCGGCTCGATCGGTGAACGCGACCCCGATCGAGCCCTTGTGGCTCGGTGCGTTGAGCGTCAGGTCGTCCGATCCGGGGCAGTGTTCGTCCTCGTCGAAGTCGAAGCACTCCGTGCTCTGGAACGAATAGGCCGCCGAAAGGCTCAGCCGGTCGGAGGCCAGGATGCGGGCGGACAGGTCGACGCCCCAGTAGCTGGCCGACCCGAAGTTGCGCGCGGCCATCAGCAGATCTGCGGAGTCCACCTGATCCGGGGTCACGGCACCGACCGGAACCGCGGCGAGCCCGGCAGCCAGCTCGGTGACCTGATCGGGAGTGATCTGCCCCGCCTGAATGAGCGGAGCAAGCCGGCTCGTGAGGAAGGCGCCGACCGAAGCGGGATCCAGAAAGACATTGGGAGATTCGACCTTGAGCGGGCCAACGAAATTCTCGACGTTGGCCAGGTACAGGTCCGCCGCCAGACTCACGCGATCCCTGATCAACCCCTTGTACCCGACCTCGAAGCTGTTGAACACCGTGGGCACGAGTTCGGGAAGGTCGGCGGGGCCGGTGTCGAGGGGGAAGATCTCGCCGCCTGAACCCAGGGCGTTCGGGTCCAGGCGACGGAAGACCGTGCCCAGCTGGGGGTCGGCGGGGAGACGCCCGGGCTCCAGCAGGAAGTCGTGCAGGGTCCGCGGGGCCAACTGCGTGATCAGCGCGTCCCAGAACAGCGCCGCGCTCGCAGGAAGCTGGCCGGGGCGGAACGGGGAGCGCATGCAGTGCCCCATGAGCCCGCCCGGACACCGGTCGGCGAAGGTCAGGCCGCCGGCCGGAACGCCGAACGCCCGCAGCGTGTAGCCGACGCCCGGCGCGACCGGGATCGCTCCGGTCGGGAGGTCCAGGAACAGGCTGGAGGTTGAAGGCGTCGCGAAGGCCCGATTATAGGTCAGGCGCAGGTTCTGGTCCTGGGCGGGCCGGAAGACCAGGGCGGCGCGGGGAGAGATGTTCACCCCGGCCAGCCGGTTGTGGTCGTCGACCCGCAGGGCCGTGACAAGATCCATCCGGTCGCCGAGGCGCGTCTCGGAGTGCAGGTACGCACCCCTCTCGATCAGTATGTCGTCGTCCTCGTTGCGCCCGTAAATCGTGCCCTCCGAACGGGGTTCGACGCGCTGCCAGTCGACGCCGTAGGTGAAGCTCTGCCCGTCGCCCAGATCGAGGCCGTGCTGCAATTGGGCGGCCATCGTGCGTGACCGGTCGACGATGAGTTCCCCGCTGCGCAACAGGTAGCTGTTGTCGCCCGAGTGCGTCTGGTTGAGGAAGACCTGCCCGAACAAACGGCCCTTGAGCAGCCTTGCCTGGCCGTAGCGGTACTGCCAGTCGTGCGTCTGCGCGGAGCCGACGGTGGTGAGGTTGATGCTGCTCAGCGAGTTGTTGAGCCCACCCGAGAGGATGAACTCCCCGTCGCCGGCAAATCGATAGTCGGCGCGAAGATCGGCAAAATAGCGCTCGTTGACCGGATCGCGGACGCCGATGCGCGGATGCCCCGGGTTCTGCTCCCGAGCCGAGACCTCCCAGGGATCCACGTACTCCCAGTCGTCGCCCCGAAGATACTGGCCGGAGACCTTCAGACCGAAGCGCTCCGACACCCGGTGGGCGCTCCGGCCGAGAAACTGGAAGAGCGACCGCTCGCCGCCGCCCAGGGTCACCGTCGATCCGGGCCTGTCGATCGGGGAGTGTGTGATGATGTGCATGACGCCCTCGGCCGCGTTGGGGCCGTAGAGCGCCGCACCCGGGCCGCGCGCCAACTCGATCCGCTCGATATCCATGTCCGTCGTCGGGATCATGTTTATGGCGTTGATCCTGAGCGCCGGAATGCGCGCATAGCGGTTGTCGACGATGCTCAGCAGGCGTCCGGAAGAGACGTTATTGAATCCCCGCACGACCACGTAACTCTGTGTGAGTCCGGTGGATGCCATGTCGACGCCCGGGAGCGTCCTGATGTGGTCGGCGGGCGTGCGCGAGATCAGGCGGGAAATCTCTTCGCCACTGAGCGTCGAGATCGAGGCCGGCGCGTCGAGTTCCTTCTCCTCCCTCCGCGAGACCGTCACCACGAGTTGGTTGAGCGTCAACGCCCGGGAGCGGAGTTCGATGGTTACGGAGACGGCACCGCCCGCGTCTACGGTCACACCATCGGTTCGCGACGTCTCGTACCCGATCCGGGTCACCAGAACGGAATGCGTGCCGGCGGGCACGGAGAGGCGGAAGGCGCCGGATTCGTCGCTGGCGACCGGGCCGTCCGGCTGGCCCAGAGCCTGGACGGAAGCATTCGTCACCGGTGCGCCCGTTTCCATGTCGGTGACACGGCCGGTGATGGTCCCCTGCTGCGCGGCGACCGGGGTGAAGGACGCCGCGAACAGGGCCGCGACCAGGACATTTCGGGCCAGCGCAGATCGCGGGTTCATTGCTTCCTCCAGTCGCAGGGTCCCGCAGCGAGCCTGAGCAGGCGCCGCGACTCAGAACCCGTCATCGGTGATGATGAGCATGCCGAGCCCGCGCAGCGTCTCGTTGAGCGCCGCGACGTCCGTCCGCACCAGCTCCTCCAGCTCGGCCAGGTGTGCCTCCAGCGCATCGTGGAGGATCACCTTCACCTCCATCTCCTGGTCCGTGGGCCGGAAGTCCGCGATGGAGAGCGCACCGACCAGGTAGCCGAGCTTCTGGAGGAGCCGCGCCTCGAAGCGGACGCCGTCCTGCCCCTGCCCCGTGAGCCGCAGGTCGACCATCGTCTCCTGCAGGTCGATCAGCTTCTGCCGCAGGTCCTCGACCGATGCGGAGAGATCCTCATCCTCCGCGAACCGCGCCAGCGTCCTCAGCTGCACGCGCATCGCCTCCACCCGGTGCACCGCATCGCCCGCCCGCACGACATCCTCACGCACCTCGCGAATGAAGGCGAGTTGCTCGGCGATCTCCGCCTCCGTTCCCGCCGAATGCGGGTCCTTGAGGACCGTCAGCGGTTGCTCGTGCGTCGCCCCGTCCACCGAGAGGCGCACCGTGTACTGCCCCGGCGGCATGAGAATCGAGATCTGCTGCCCGCCAGGCGCAGGCCTCCCCTCGTCGCCGACCTCGATATGTTCGGCGTACCTGGGCGACGTGAGCATCCGGATCGGCTCGTTGGGTTCATCCCGGAGGTCCCAGTGGATCCGGCTCACGCCCGCCCGGTTCGGCCCCTCCAGCGTGCGCACGACCGTCCCCGACCCGTCCAGAATCTCGATCGTCGGCGCCTCCGAAGCCTCCGCCGCGAGCCAGTAGTTGAGCGAGGCGCCGTACTGCGGATCCTCGCCGATCGTGGGATCGTCGTACGGGATCGAGGGCGGCGTGATGGGCCGGAAGCGGTACGCATCGCGCGGCGCGAACAGGTGCGAGGCCGAGGCCATCACCTCCGGCGTCATCTGCTGGATCGGCGACAGGTCGTCGAAGATCCAGAACCCGCGCCCGTACGTGCCCACCACGAGATCGTTGAAGTGCTCCTGGACGACGATCCCCGACACGGGCGCCGCCGGCAGGTTGTTCTGCAGCGGCTGCCAGTCGTCCCCGTCGTTGAAGGAGACGTAGATCGCGTTCTCCGTTCCCACGTAGAGCATCCCCCGCCGCACCGGATCCTCGACGATGATCTTCGTGTAGCTCAGCATGCTGGGCGGGATCCCGTCGGTGATCTTCTCCCACGAGGCGCCGAAGTCGCGCGTCCGGTAGACGTGCGGGTCGCGGATGTTCACCTGATGGCCGTCCGCCGCGATGTAGGCCGTGCCCGCGTCGTAGCGGGAGGGCGCGATGCTGCGCACGGCGATCCACTCCGGAAGCCCGGCGACGTTGCCCGTCACGTCCGTCCAGTTCTCTCCGCCGTCGCGGGTGATGTGGAGCTTGCCGTCGTTCGTCCCCGCCCAGATGAGCCCCGCCTCGATGGGCGACTCCGCGATCCCGAACACGGTGCCCGCGTACTCGACGCCGATATTGTCGCCCGTGAGCCCGCCCGAGAGTCCCATTCGGCTCCGGTCGTTCAGCGTCAGGTCCGGGCTGATGACCTCCCAGCTCTGCCCGCGGTTCCGCGTGCGGTGGACGTGCTGGCTCCCCACGTAGACCGTCTCGTTGTCGTGCGGCGAAATGTGGACCGGCGCGTCCCATATGAAGCGGTAGCGCACGCCGGAGGCCGGCCCGCGGCTCTGCTCCGGCCACACCTCGACGGGCCGGTACTGCCGGCGCTCCTCCTCGTAGCGGACGACGATCCCGCCCACCATCCCCGACCCCGAGGCCGAGGACCACACGACGTTCGGATCGGTCGGGTCCGGCGTGGCGAAGCCGCTCTCGCCGCCCCCGACGTGGTGCCACATGCCGCGCGGGATGTGGTTGATGCGCCGGACGCCGAGGATCCGGCTGTTGCTGGGGCCGCGATACGTCGGCTCATCCTGCTTGTTCCCGAGCACGTTGTAGGGGACCGCGTTGTCCACCGTCACGTGGTACATCTGCGCGTTCGTGAGCCGCTGACGGAACCACGTCTTCGTGCGGTTGATCGAGATCGAGAGCCCCTGGTCGTGCGCCACGATCATGCGGTCCGGGTTCGTGGGATCGATCCACATGTCGTGGTGGTCGCCCCCCGGCGCCTGCGCCCGCGGGATCACGTCCAGCGTGCGTCCCCCGTCCGTCGACACCGTGAACGAGGCGGTGAGGAAGTAGGCCTCGTCCTCGTCATCCGGCGAGATCACGACGCGCGAGTAGTAGTGCGGCCGCCCCATCGCATTGCGGTTGCGCGTGATGAGCGCCCACGTCCGGCCGCCGTCCTCGGAGCGCCACAACTGGCCGTCCTCGGTGGGCTGGCCGTCCCAAGGGATCCCGTCCCCCGTCTCGAGCATCGCGTACACCCGCTGCGTGTTCGAGGCGGCGATCGCCACGGCCACCTTGCCGACCGGCTTCTTCGGCAGGCCGATCGTGTTGTCGGGCCCGTTCAGTTTCTCCCACGTGTCCCCGCCGTCGCGCGAGACGTGGAGGCCGCCGCCGGGACCGCCGCTCGTTCGCCCCCAGGTGTGGATCTCGAGCTGCCAGGTGCCCGCGAAGAGGACGCGCGGGTTCGTCGGGTCCATCGCGATGTCCGAGCACCCCGTGTCCTCGTCGATGAAGAGGACGTGCTCCCAGCTCTCTCCGCCGTCGGTGGTGCGGTAGACGCCGCGCTCCGGCTGCGGCCCGTAGGAGTGGCCCAGCGCGCACACGTAGACGATGTCCGGGTTCGTCGGATGGATGACGAGGCGCGGGACCCGTCCCGTGGGCTCGAGCCCCATGAGCGTCCAGGTCTCTCCCGCGTCCGTCGACTTGTAGACGCCCTGACCGATGGAGACGTGGCTCCGGATCTTCCCCTCTCCCGTCCCCGTCCAGACGATGTTGGGATCCGTGGGAGAGACGGCGAGCGACCCGATCGACTGCACCGGCTGGTCGTCGAACATCTCGTCCCAGTTCACGCCGCCGTCCGTCGTCTTGTAGATCCCGCCCGAGGCCGCGCCCACGTAGTAGGTGTACGGCTGGCCGGGGATCCCCGCCGCCGCGCTGAAGCGATTCCCCTCGGGACCGATGTTCCGCCACCGGAGCGTCTCGTAGGCGGCCGGATCGGGAGCGGACTGCGCCGCCAGCGGTGCGACGGCCGGAAGGGAGAGGATGAGAAGCGCGAAAAACGCGCAGAAAGGTCGGACGCGCATGTTGTGCCTCGCCGGGTTGAACTGGACGAATGCCGGAAATGTGCCGGGCAAGCACGGTGCGCCGGACGAGCCCGGCTGACAAGACCCGCCGGCCCCTTTCGGAGAAACGGGATACCGTGCCTCGAAAGTGGCTGCGGTCCGCCCGCGGGCCTATCGTGAGTCTACCATGTCACTTCCCTACATCACTTGGCAGGATGCCCTCCAGATGCCGGAGGACGGACGTCGCCACGAAGCGATCGATGGCGAGTTGTACGGCACGCCGGCTCCGAGCACGCGCCACCAGCTTGTCAGCGGATGTCTCCTCACCGCGCTGGGACACGTCCTGGACAAGCCGGGATACGGCGAGACGTTCATCACCATGACGGCCGTCGAGTTCCCGGAGACGCGCGAAGGCGTCATGCCGGACCTCATGTTCGTGTCCAACGAACGACGAGGGATCATCACGGAGGACTGGCTCGTGGGCGCGCCGGACCTGGTGATCGAGATCACTTCTCCAGTAACGGAAGACCGGGATCGCGGGATCAAGCTCGACTTGTACAGGAGGCAGGGAGTCCGCGAGTACTGGATCGTCAATCCCGACGAGGATGTCGTTGACGTATGGCGGTTCGGGGAGGAACCCGAGGAGGAACGCTTCAAGACGGAGCTACCCGTACGGCTTGGTGCGGATCAGGTGGGCACGATCGACCTGGACGTCGTTTTCTCGCGAGACTTGTTCCGGTCCCACGAAAGCGTGGCTCGCAGAAGCGGTACACGGTGCTCCGTTGAGGGCAGGATGATGAAGCCGGCGATCATAGGCTCGGACTTGGAGACGACTCCCGCCCGGAGCTATGACGTGCCGACCATGGAAATCCCCTCGATCACTTGGCAGGACGTCCAGCAGATTCCGGACGACGGCAATCGCTACGAGGCGATCGAGGGCAGTAGCTACATGACCCCCGCCCCTACGTTCCGTCATCAGCGCGTAGGCCACCGGCTCGGCAAGGCGCTCGACCGGATCCTGGAAGAGCCCGGACACGGAGTCGTAGTGTCCGCGCCTTTGGGGGTCGAGTTCCCCGCCACCGGAGAAGGTGTGCAGCCCGACCTGCTGTTTGTCTCCAACGAGCGGCGCGGACTCATTGCCAACGCGGGTCTCACGGGAGCGCCGGATCTCGTCGTCGAGATCCTCTCTCCCTCCACCGCCAGCCGTGACCGGGGCCTCAAGCTCCGCCTCTACGAGCGTCAGGGTGTTCGCGAGTACTGGATCGTGGATTCCGACAAGAACACCGTCGACGTGTGGCGGTTCGGGGAGGATCCCGCGCACGAGCGCTTCACGAACACCCTCCCGGTCAGACTCGGAACGGAAGAGGTCGGCTCGATCGACCTGGAAGCCGTCTTCGCCCCCGACCTGTAATCGCGCCGTCGGATCCGGTGCTATTCGGGGCCGCGTTCCATCACGTGGCCTGAGCTACCGAATATGTGCTGGACCGTGATGTCGAGGCCGGACGCTCCCGCCAGCTTGCCATCGGCCGTAAGCAGTGGCACTCGGTACGAATGAGCAGTTGCAACGTAGAACGCATCGTATGCGCTGACGTTGTGACGGTAACGCCAAGCCACGCGGGTCAAGGCCTGATGGGAAATGCGGTCGACGGGCCAACGAGCCAAGTCGGTGACCGCGGTGAGCGCACGAGATTCGTCGAGACGCCCCAGCAGCACTGCTTTCCTCAGCGCTGACGCCACTTCGACGTCCATGAGTTCCGGAGCAATCAGAGCGGCGCTGTCCAGCGTATCGGCCGCAGCGAGGCCGAGCGGTGTCCGCAGGAGGTATTCGACGGCTACTGAGGCGTCGACGACGTACCGGGTCACTCGGCGCCGGCGTCGCGCATGCCGCGTTCCTCCCTGATCAGCGTCGCGGCCTGGACACCGAGATCCGTCGTCGGCTGCCGGCGCAGGTGCTCCCGCCACTCGCATCGCGCCAACTCGCGCTCGATTGCGGCCAGCACGAAGGCGCTCATGGTGCAATTGTTCTCCCGTGCCTGCCGACGCAGCCGTTCGTGGACGGCCTCCGGTACGTTTTTCACCTGTAGATTGGCCATGGCATGACATTAGCATGCTGTTGTCATGCCTGCAAGTACTTCCACGTGGAGCCAGCTTGCGCGCCTCGGTCGCGTACTTTGGCGTGGACAGGATCCACCAACGCCCGCTGGCCTGCGCCTACTGCCGGACCTCCATCAGATCCAGACGTCAGACTCGGCAGTGAGGTCGCCGCGTTCTTCGCCGGTGTTCACGACGCCGCGGGGTTCGACGACGATGAGCTTGACCTCTTCCTCGGCAACCGGGCGGTGCCGCACGCCGCGCGGGACCACGTAGAGTTCGCCGGGGCCGATCTCGACGGCGCCGTCGGGGAGGTCGATCCGGAGCGTGCCCTCGAGGACGAAGAACGCCTCGTCTGTGTCCGCGTGGTCGTGCCACACGAACTCGCCCTTCACCCGCACGATCTTGAACTGGTAGTCGTTGACTTCGGCCACGACCCGCGGCTGCCAGTAGTCGGGCAGCTTGCCGAACTTCTCCTCCAGGTTGACGGCTTCCTTCATCCTCGACTCTCCGCTCCGTGGTTCGCTTCGGTCGTCACTTGAGCCTCCCGCAGGTCCATATCCCGATCTCCATGAGCAACACAACGATGCGTCATACCGAGTCACGGTATGCCTCGTAGGTGCGGGGTGTCGAGCGGGAGCGTCGAGCCGGAATTGCTCGCGGCTCATTCCGGCCCCGCCAGAGGGGCGGCATTGCGGTTGAGAGCTGGATGAGCAGGGGCCGGACCGTGGGGTTGGACTTTGGTTTCACCCCCGCCCGGAGCTATGATGTGCAGACCATGCCGCAATCCTCGACCGCACCCCTCACCTGGCTCGACGCCCAGCGAATGCCGGACGACGGCAACCGTTACGAAGTCATCGGGGGCAAGCTGTACGTGACCCCCGCACCCTCGATCCGCCACCACCGCATCACCAGACGGCTCTTCCGCGCCCTCGATCCTCTGCTCGTGAAGGCAGGACGCGGAGAGCTGTTCTGGGCACCCGTCGGGGTTGAGTTCCCGGTCACGGGCGAGGGAGTCGAGCCCGACCTGATGTTCGTGTCCGCCGAGCGGAGGGGGATCGTGGGGAAGGACTGGATCCGGGGCGCGCCCGATCTGGTGGCCGAGATCCTCTCCCCCTCCACGGCCCGCCGCGACCGGAGCAAGAAGCGGGACCTGTACGAGCGCCACGGCGTGCCCGAGTACTGGATCGTCGATCCGGACGCGAACGCCGTGGATGTGTGGCGCTTCGGTGAAGATCCCGAGCACGAGCGCCACACGACAACGCTCCCCGTGCGGCTCGGCTCGGAGCGCCTCGGCACCATCGACCTGCGGGACGTCTTCCGCCCCGACTCCTGAAAATCCGATACCGCAAGCGGGTGGAAGCCGCTTACCGGCACTTTTTTCGCGACATGGAGATCGATCCGGAGACGGGGACGACGACGCGGCAAGCCGACCGGAAGTTCGCGGCCTATCCGTACATCGGCTCGCGGTACGGCACGGATCCAGATGTAAGGAGGCTCCTCGTTGTCGGACTCGACATCGGGTCGGACGAGACACCGGGTCGACTCCAGCACTTCGAGGAGAGGCGTCAAGCCATCGAGTGCACGCCGTTGCCTGAACTCAACGCGCATATCGCAGGCACGTACTTCACGGCCCTGAAGTACGCCTGCCCCGGCCAGGGCTGGGACCAAGTCAAGGACCGCGACCAGACCTGCAGAGCTATCCTGAAGGACGGTCACGCACTCGGAAGCAATCCGCTGTCGTACGTTGCCCTGACGAACTTCTACAAGTGGGTGACGAAGAACCGGGGGAAAAAGGGGGGCGGTCAGGATCGCACGCACGTCGACCGCCATCTGGAGACCAAGTTGCTCCTGGAAGAAGTACGCCTCCTTGCGCCGCACGTCGTCGTGTTCCAAGGCGCGGTCTTCGCCAAGCCTCGATTCCGACGAATCCCCAGTTCCGTCGATCGGCTTGGCGTCGAATGGCACGTGCTCCTGCATCCCTCCAACCGAGAACGTGGCGGGCGGTGGCCAAAGGAAACGACACGTCCAATACTGGGCAGCACGGATGCGAAGGATGATTCATCCCCGCCTTCACGGGCCGTCATGGACCACCCGGTGCCGCAGTCAGGAGGGACGGGGCGCTACGGGGGGCTCTTCAGGGACGATGCGTTGGTATTGGGCCTGATCGCTTTGGAAGGCCAGAATCAAGCGGTCCGACTCCACGACGTGGTGGCCCATGTACTCGAGCAGGGGTACGCCGGGCCGCGTGGCGGGAAGGGCTCCGCCATCTACTTTGCATGTCGCTGGCTGGCGAAGCACGGGAAGCCGGTCCGCGGCTTCGTCATCACATCTCCGCGCCGTGGCTACTACCGCCTCGACAAGGCGACGAGTGCTCAAATTGCGGCATGGAGTACCGACGCGCGTGGATCGTGACCAGTGTTGCTCAGACGTCGTCGTTCAAGGTGTTACGACCTCGTAACCCAATTCCTTGAGACGTTTGCGGGCCGTATCGAGTTGTTGTTGGCTGAAGAGCGGCGCGAATTCGGGTTCGAGGACTTGCCTTTTGTCTGTCATCGCAACGGATTCTCCCAGCGCTCGATCTCGTCCAGCAGCATGACGCTCATCGGTCCTCCGGGGGCGGGATCACGCGCGTGAGGTAGTCCGCGAGTGCCGCGTCGGGAGCTTCGGCGCGCCCCTCCTCCGGGGACGGCGGATAGCCGGACAGCGTTCGCGCGGGGAGCGGCACGACGCGGTCGCCGGTGGCGGTGTTGAGGTCTCCGTCCTTCACCCAGCCGTCGGAGTAGATGAGGAAGGTGCGCCTCCAGCCCTCGGGCAGCGCGGGAAACGCCTCGGCATCGAAGCGGAGGGTGATCTCGTCGCCGGCGTTCTGGATCACGTAGCGGTCGTCGCCCTCGGTAACCAGGTCGGTCACGTCGCCGAAGCGGGTGTAGAGGCCGAACAGGTCGTGCCAGCGCGGTTCGACGGTGACGGAATCGTAGTCGAACCAGTGGGGGCCGTAGCGGCCCCCCTTTCTGAACTCGCGCGCGAAGCCGCGGTAGTGGATGTCGGCGTTGCGCGGGGCGAGCGACGTCACGCGATGCTCGTCCGCCGCGGGGTGGGCGGGGCCGGTCGTGAAGAAGGCCTCGTCCCAGTAGACCATGAGGTTCGTGCGGATCCGCACTCTTCGGTCGTCCGTCGGGAAGAGGCCGCGCAGGTCGGCGACGACCGTCTTGTCCTTGCCCGACGGGAAGCTGAGGCCGGGCACCGCGGGCTGCCACTCGCCGCCGGGGCCCATCACGTCGAGTTCCGGGAAGTGCGGCGCAAGCGCGTCCGACTGGCCCAGCGCCACGTTGATGCTCGCGTCGGTGGGGAAGATCCACCCAGTGAGGAAGAGCGTGACATCGCCGGAGGCGGCCTCGGGGCCGAGGTCGAGGATGAGTTCGTGGGGCTCCGCGATCCCCTGGAAGCGGCCGGGCCGGAACGCGGACACGTAGTCGAAGTCGCGTTCGGCGAGCGCATCCCGGTGATCCCGTCCGCTCTCGTCCATGGCCGATACCGGGGCGTGCCGCTCGCCCACCCGCCACAGTTCGAGGTCGATGGGCGCTGGGGGGATGAAGGCCTCGTTCACGTACACGTCGATCTCCGAGGGATGGTCGACGGAGACGAGGTTCACGCCGTCCACGTAGATCGTCTCCCACAGTTCCTCGGTGATCTGCATCACGTACTCGCCGTCCAGCGGCTGAAGCACGCCGTCGGGGAGGCGCCGGTACTCCTGCGAGGGGAAGGCGGGGGCGTAGGCGCGCTGGCCGCCGCCGAGGATGCCGAGGGGCATGCCGAGCGCGCTTTTCCACATCATGTCGCCCACGAACTCGAAACCGTCGCCGTCCCACACGTAGAGCATCGGGCAGGAACCCTTGAGCGTCTGCTCCTCGACGAGGTCCTGGTCGGTGCCCGGGAAGTAGAGGTCCTGCGGGACGCCGTTCGGCCAGTACACGCGGACGACATCGGCCTTCAGGCGGCCGTCGAGGCCGATGAGGGTGGTCGGGTCCGTGACGGTGTGGACCTGGAAGAGGTCGCCGGCCCGCACCTCGACGCGCGCCCCGATCCCGAAGCGGTTGTTCTTGCGGCTTCCCTCCCCCAGGCCCGCGAGGTCGAGTCGGAAGTAGTGGTTCGCGTTCCCGCCGTCGTTACGGAAGAGGGTTGGGTGCCCGTCACCACCGAGGAGGAGAAGGTCGGCGTCGCCGTCCTCGTTGTAATCGAACGAACGGACATCACGGAAATCTCCCGAGGCGACATCGGGGAGAAACTCGTCGGCCGGCACGAGGCGCCCATTCCCTTCATTGCGGAAGAGCCGCAACCCGGGGCCGGTCGTGAAGCCAACGCCCGAGGCCGGACCCGGGGGCGAGCCGGCGACGGCGAGGTCCAGCCGACCGTCGTTGTCGAAGTCGACCAGGAGCAGGTCGCGCGGGACGAGACCGTTCAGCGGCACCGTCGCCGCGAGCGCGAAATCGTCGGCCGATCCGTGCAGGAGGCGAACGCGGTCCCCTCCGGCGGCCACGATATCGAGCCGGCCGTCGCCGTTCACGTCGCCGACCGCCACGGCCAGCGCTTCCTCCGCAGCCGCCTCGCCCTCCGCGCCGAGACGGTCGGTGCGGTCGGCGAAGGTGGCCGCGCGCTCGTTGTCGAGCAGGCGGAGGCCGCCCGAGCCTTCCGCGAGGACAATGTCGAGATCGCGATCATTGTCGAGGTCGCCGAAGGCCGCGTCGCGCGTGTCGGCGTCCGCCGGGCCGGCGAGTCCGAAGTCGACCGCCATCTCCGCGAAGGTGAGGTCGCCGTTGTTGCGGAAGAGGCGGTTCGCACCGGTGTGCGGTTCGAACAGGTCGAGGTCGCCGTCCTGGTCCAGATCCGCCGCGAAGACGTCATTGGCCGCGTCGCCCGCCTCCCCCGTGGCAGCCGATGGGAGCGCGATCTCCCGGAAACCTCCGGCTGGGTCGTTGTGGTACGCGCGCGGCGAGCGCCCCGCGAACCACACGTCGAGACGGCGATCGTCGTCGAAATCGACCCAGATCGCCGCCGCCTCTGCCTCCCCCGCGTCAAGGGTGCCGAGATCGCCGGAGGTGTCCACGTAGCGGCCGAGGTCGATGCGAAGGACGCGCCCTATCCCGCTGTGGCTCCAGAGAAGGTCTTCGTCGCCGTCGCCATCGAAGTCGCCCGTTGCGATCGTGGCGGGGGGAGGGGTTCCGTCGTGCGCCGGCAGGATGCCCACCAGCCCGGCGAGGGTCGACGCGTTCGTGTAGCGGAGGGAGGCAAGCACGGCTTCGGGCTCCTGGACGCGGAGGGTGACGAGGAAGCTGAAGTCGAGTGCGGCGACGCCGGCGAGGGGGCCGCCCGGCTGCCTCAGTTCGTCGAGGCTCGCCTGGTAGGGCGAGGTGACCTCGAATGCGGCGCGGAAATCCGCGAGCTGGCCGATCGCCGTCGATGCGTCGCCATCCAGGAGGGCATCTTCGGCGGCCTCGAAGGCCGCGCGCGGCCCGGGGCGGAAGTCCGGCGCGAGCTGTCGCAGGCTCTCCATCGTGCCGAGGGCGGCGTCGAGTTCGCCGCGCGCGAGTTGCGCATCGGCGAGCGCGGCGAGGGCAGCCAGGTTGCCCGGCGCGGCCGCCGCCAGGCGCGCCAACACGTCCGCGCGGGCATCGGAGTCCGGGCCCGCCGCCCGGGCCTCCACCTCCGCCAGCCCCCACAGGCTGCGCGCGTGGCCCGGGTCCGCCGCCAGCGTCTCGTCCAGCAGCGCCCGCGCCTCCCCGAAGTCGCCCGTCTCGGTCCGCAGCGTGGCCAGCGCCAGCGCCAGTTCCGGATCGTCCGGCGCCCGCTCCCGGGCCTCGATGAGGTTTTCCTCGGCCGTCTCGTAGTCCGCCGCCTTGAGCGCCGTGAGGCCGAGTCCCGCGTACCCTGCGGCCTCCGCCGGCGCCATCTCGACGAGGCGCTGGTAGTCGATCCGCGCGTCCTCCAGGCGGTCCTGCTGAAGCGCCGCGTCCGCCGTCCCGCGCGTCGCGAGGATCTCCGCCAGAGACGCCTCCGGCACCGGCGCCCCCGCCTCCCCGCAGCCAACGATCAGCGCGAGGAAGGTCAACCCGCAAACTCGGATCGGGGCACCGCCCAGGCTCGACTTCCTAGACCGCTTCGGTTCCGTCACCGCACACTCCTCCCGTCCATGGAATTACGCGAACCGCCCCGCCGCTTCGAGCGCCGCCGGAAAGCCCGATACCGCCCTAACAGTCCGTGGCAAAACCCCGCTACGTTCGAGCGGCGCTGACGCAGGGTTTTGCCACGGACTGCTAACTCACCGACTGCACCCTCTTCTTGAGCACGAAGAGCCCCTCGCGCATGCTCGTGACGATAATGGTGCCGCTCTCGAAGAACGGATACGTGCTCCACGCCCCGCCGAAGCCCGGACCCTCCTGATACGGGGCCGTGTCGAAGAAGCCCACTTCGCGCGGGTTCACGGGATCGGAGATGTCGAGCACATGGAGGCCGTAGCGGTAGTTGGCCTGATACGCGAAGCCGTCCTTCAGGTAGAGATTGTGGGCGCTGGCGGGAAGCGAGCCCATGAACTGGTTGACGAGCACCGGATCCTCCAGGTCGCTCAAGTCCCAAATCAAGGTCCGCGTGGTTTCGACCGCGCCGGCGATCACGTCGGACTCGTCGTCCTGATAGAAGTAGCGGTGATCGGGAGTGAGCCAGCCCTGGTGGATGTAGGCGGCATTGGGCGACGTCGCGCGAGACACCGCGTAGGGGTTCTCCTTGTCGGTCACGTCGGCGATCTGAAAGTACCGTCCGTTCGAGTTGAGGCAGATCTCGCGCCCCTCGTATCGTTCGTCGGGACCCCGGTAGAGCACGCACTGCGCGTCGTGGGTGCCGCCGTCCTCCTGAAAGCACCCGACGAACTCGGGATTCCGGGGGTCGTTGATGTCGATCATGTGAAGACCGCCGCCGCAGGATTCGCGCCCCGCGCCGCTACCCACCGCGTAGGCGAACCCGGTTTCCTCGTTGATCACGATGTTGTGCGAGCTCGCCACCCCACGGTAGTGGACGTCGGGCTCGAAGAGCGCGGGCATGTCGCCGGGCGCCACGTCGCGCAGGCGGGTGAGGTCGAAGACCTGCATGCCGTGGTCGCCCGCTCCGTCGGCCACGATGAAGGCGTGGTCCTTGTACGTCTTGATGTCGCGCCACAGCTGCGACGGCGGCGTGCCGTCGGGTTTGGGCAGATCGCCGACCAGGACCGGACGGGTGGGATCCGACAGGTCGATGAACGAGGTGCCGTCGTTGCGTCCCACCAGCGCATACTCGCGCCCGGTCTCCCGGTCGGTCCACCCCCAGTTGTCGTTGGCGCGGACGCCCCGGGCGCTGCCCTCGGCCCGCAGAATGGAGTTGGGAATGAACGCGAGCAGCTCGACTTCGCTGCAATCGAAGGGGCCGACGCTGCCCTCCACGCAGCGGCGCTCCTCGCCGACCATGGGCTCGAGGGCATCGGGGGCGCTTGCGAGCATGCCCGCCGCCGCCCAGCCGGGACCGCTGTTCTCGAAGAGGTGGACGGAGCCCGACTGATGGTGCATGCCGGGCGCTCCAACCGCCGCGAGCGCTCCGTCCGCGACCACCAGTCCGCCGAAACGGTCGCGCTCCACCGTCTCTTCGCGAGGGAGGGCGATGCGGCGCGGCCGCCGGGGAAGGGTGCCGTCCGCTTCGGCCTCGTAGACCAGGACGGCACCGGTCTCGTTCTCGCGCTCCGTTGGCGCACCCACCCACACGTCGGGTCCGGAGAAGGCGACCGCCGCGCCGAAGCGGTCGCCCTCTGCGCCGCCTTCGAGCACTATCCGCTCCTCGGCCACCCACGAACCGGAGCCGGCCTCCCGGGCGTACACGAGCACCGCCCCGCGATCGGCGTCCGCGCCCGGCGCGCCGATCAGAAGCCGGTCGCCCTCCGCGGAGAGCGCGACACCGAAGCCGGAGCCCGCGCCTTCCGCCGACCCTATCGATCCGGTCTCCGTCCAGCCGTCCCCACTCAGGTCGAAGCGGTAGACGCGGCCCGTCCCCTCGCGGCTCTCGCCCCGGGCCTCGCCGCCTCCCTCGATCCGCGGACCCCAGCCCGGTGCACCGACGAGCAGGCCGCGTTCCGTAAAGGCCATCACCGCTCCGAAGCGGTCGCCCGGGCCGCCGCCCGAAGGGCGCAACTCCGTCCGCTTCGTCCACCGGCCGTCGGCGCCGCGCCGGTACGCGTGGATCGTGCCCGCCGCGCCGGCATCGTCCCGGACGTCCGGCCCCCCTCCGCCCGGACCATCGGCCGGGTCGGGCGTGCCCACCATCAGCCACTCGCCCTCCGCCGCCAGCGCCAATCCGAAGTCGGTCCCGCAATAGCCGTCGAAGCGGCAGTCCGGCGAAAGACCGCGGACCTCATCGGCCGTGATCGCGTCCCGCCATACCCACCCGCCGCCCTCGCCACGCCCGAAGATCTGGATGCCGGTCCCGCGCATGCCGATGAAGAGATGGTCGCCGGCGGCGGCCAGCACCGTGCCAAAGCCATCGGCGATCTCGGGGTCCGGCCCGCGAATCACGCCGGACTCCATCCACCCCTCCTCTCCCCTTGTGTACACATACACGGCTCCGGGGCGGAAGTTGGTGGTCGGCTCACCTACGAGGAGCTCGCCTTCGTGGATCAGCACCGAGTGGCCGAACGAGCCCGACTGGCCGGCGACCGGAGTGCCGGCGAAGACGGCGGCGGCGCACGCGATCACGAAGAGCAGGGCGGGCTGCGGCGTGGCGGGACGGAGGGCGGCGGCGAGGCGCGTGGGGCTCGATGGGGTCATCGCGGACGGTCTCCTGGAGGCGGGTCTTGGCGGACGAATGATCGGTTTCGGTCGGCGCTCGCGCCAGATGCCATCGCCCTCGCGACGGCCGCCGCCGCGCCGGCGGAGGGCTACTCGCGGATTGTGAGTACCGCGCCCGCCTCAACGGGTCCGGTGACGGTTCGGGCACCTCCCGGCCAGACGACGACTACGCTGTCGGCGCGCGCGCCGCCGCCCAGGCCCGCGAGCACGGGGTTCGCCTCGGACTGCGAGAGATACGACGAGGCGGTCGAGACCACGAACCGCTGCGCCACGTCTCCCACGAACACCTGCACGGTCGCCCCGATGGCGCCGAGATTCGGCGCCGCCCCCTCCAGCCGCAACCGGACCCAGCCCGGACCGGGCTCGAGATCGTTCCGGAAGAGCTTCGCCGCCCCGCCGTTCGTCGAGATCACCAGGTCGAGATCCCCGTCGCGGTCGTAGTCGAAGGTCGCCACCCCGCGCGCCACGATCGGCTCATCGAATCCCCCGCCCGCCATCGCGCCGGCGTCGACGAACCCCCCGCGCCCGTCGTTCCGAAACAGTTGCGGCGGCTGGGCGAAGGTCACGTCCCCCTGGATCGCCTCGATCTCCGGCTCGATGTGGCCGTTCCCGAGCACGAGATCCACGTAGCGGTCGAGATCGAAGTCCGCGAAGCGGAGCCCGAACGTCAGCGGGAGGAGCGTCGACCGCGTGAGCCGCGCCGACCCGGCCAGATCCTGGAACAGCCCCGCCTGGATCTGCGTGAAGAGCGACACGGGCTCGTTGGAGAAGTTGCCGATCGCGATCGAGAGTTGCCCCCGGTTGAGGATGTCCCCGACGTCGACCCCCATCCCGGCCCGCGCCCGGCCGAACTCGTCGAAGGCGACGCCCGCATCGAGCGCCACGTCGGCGAAGTTCCCTTCCCCGAGATTCTCGTACAGGAAGTTCTGGTAGGTGTCGTTCGCGATCGCGACATCCGGGCGACCGTCCCCGGTGAAGTCGTCGATGACGATGCCGAGCGATTTCCCCTCGGGGTTCTCGAGGCCGGATTCGGCCGTCACGTCCCGGAAGCGCCGCGCGGAGATCCGGGCGGCCGCGCCCGGAACCGAGGAGCCGCCGGCCTCCACCGAGGCCGGCTCGTTCCGCAGGAGGCGGCAGGATTCGCCGTTGTATTCCTCGGGGGTCGCATAGGATTTATTCACCCCATCGCGGGTGAAGAAGAGGTCGGTCTCCGGCGTCCAGTCGACGTAGTTGCAGACGAGGAGGTCGAGCCAGCCGTCCCCGTCCGCGTCGAACCAGGCCGACGCCGTGGACCAGGCGGGATCCGCCGCGCCCGGCGCGTTCCCCGCCGTGCCCGTCTCCGCGGTCACGTCGGTGAATCGTCCCCCGTCGTTCCGGTACAGCCGGTTGTCCCCGACCGCCGTCAGGTAGAGGTCCGTGTCCCCGTCCGCGTCGAAGTCGGCCGCCGCCCCGCCCATCCCGTAGATGGGCCGGTCCAGGCCCGCCTCGCGCGTGACGTCGCGGAACGTCCCGTCCCCGAGGTTCCGGAGGAGCATGGACCGGGCGCCCCGGTCCTCCGCGCGCCCCTCCCAGCCGGTGCTGTTGACGAAGAAGAGGTCCGGCCACCGGTCGCCGTCGTAGTCGAGCACGACGACGCCGCTCCCCATGGTCTCGGGCATCCACTTCTCTCCGAAGGCGCCCGTGGCGTGGACGAAGTCGATCCCCGCGGACGCGGTGACGTCCGTGAAACGGATCGAGGTCGTCGCGTCGCTGCCCTCGCGCGCCGTGAAGCTCGGGCGCGTCTGGGTATAGGACGGCGCCTCCGCGTCTTCCGGTTCGTCGGGACCGCAGGCCGTCGCCGCCGCGAGGAGGCAGATCGAGAGGGGTCCGGCGCGGCGAGCGTTCATCGACCTCCGCCGCGGCCCGGTCGCGCGGGCCCCGCAGAACCCGCCGCGGGCGCCGGACCCGCCGGACTCCCGGCCTCCGATCGCGCGATCGGCCGCAGTTCGTGCGTGCGGATGTCCTGTGCCATCAGGTTCACGCCGGGGTTCTCCGCCCTGTAGGCCCTCGTGATCGCCTGCGCCGCCTCGTCGATCCGGTAACGCTCGAACGCCGCCTCGCCCAGCGCGGCTTCCTCGTCGCGCCCCAGCGCCCGCAGGCTGAGCATGCGGCTGTAGTGCGCCTGCCGGTGCTCGGGATCGATGGCCAGCGTCCGGTCGAACGCTTCGACCGCCGCCTCGTACCGCTGGGCAAGGTATCGCGTCCGTCCCAACTGGAACCAAGCCTCGCGGTCCTCCGGGAAGGCGTCGAGCACCGCCAGGTACGCCGCCTCGGAGGCATCGTACGCGCCGTCCTCCTGGTGCGCGCCGCCCCACACCCACGCCACGCGCGGGTTGCCCGGTTCGATGGTTTCGGCCCGCTCGAGGTTGTCGAACGCGTCGTCGAGGTTGCCGGCGATGAGCGCCATGCGGGCCAGGTTGAGCGGCCCGTCCACGCGGTCCGGGAAGAATTCCGCCACGCGCTCGAAGGGGCGTTCGGCGAGCCGGTCGTTCCCTTCCCTGAGGAGGGCGATCCCGTAGTCGTTGTAGCGGACCCAGATCTCCTCATCCTGTTCCTCGGTCGAGACCGGATCCACGCGGCCGCCCACCCCGATCGTGACCTCGTCGCGGGCGATCTCGGTGATCGGCAGCTCCGGGACGTCGTCGAACTCCGCGAACCCCTGCGGGTTGGCGCCGAACGCGAACTCCGTGTAAGCCCGGTCGAACTTCCGCCACAGGAGGCGCGCCCGCGCTGTCAGCGAACCCTCGGGCAGGTCGGGCGGCAGCGTGATCCGGTAGTGGGCGACGTCCGCGCTTCCGGGCCCGATCACGTTCACGGCGGCGGTCACGTGGATGTCCTGCGCGTTCCGCTTCTGGATGGGCCGCCCCTCGCGGTCGAGGATCACCGACTTGAAGAAGTGCGCCATCGGATCGAGGTGTCCGTCCGCGCCGATCTCGCCGCTGATCGCGATCCGCCGGCCCTCGGCGTCCACCAGTTCGAACTCGAGCCAGCCCTCGTTGGAGTCGTTCGTCCCGCCGGGGAAGGTGTGGCCCACGCCCTGGTTCCGGACCACGACCTCGAACATCACCGTCTCCCCCGGAGACACGCTCGGAGGCGAGAGATCGAGCCCCATCTCGGGGTCGTCGTTGGGACCGCGCCGGATGGCGAAGATGTCGACCCGCAGCTTCTCGTCCCGCAGGAACTCCTCGATGCGGCGGATCGTCGCCGTGTCCCCGCGCAGGAAGGGGAGCGCCGTGTTCACGGCCAGGAAACGGTGCGAGCGCACCATCCCGTCCTCGGCCGAGACGTCGCCGAGCGGCGCCTCCTCCGGCGGCATGTGACAGTCCTGGCACACGCGCGCGGCCGCGGGGAGGTAGAAGGTGCGGGACGCGTTCCGCGCCACCCCGCTGTCGTGCCACGCGTCGTACTCGTTCTGCCCCCGCAGCCAGCGGTAGTTATTCACGGGCTCCGTGAGGCTCACCTTGTGGCAGGTGGCGCAGAACTCCGACGTCGAATGGACCGGCTTCAGCAGTTGCGCCATGTGGACGGAGGGCTTTGCCTTGAGCGCCGCGTCGTGCAGGTAGGCGCCGAGCGTGCCCGCCTCCGCGTCGGCGAACAGGTAGGGGTCCTCCTGCTCGTCGGCGATGTTGTAGTTGCCGTTGCCGGTGTTGTCGTGGATGCGGTCGATCGCGTGGCAGGCGAGGCAGGTGAGTCCTGCCTGCGCCTCGACCGTGGCCGGGTCGATCGGTGCGTCCATGGCGCCGGCGAGCATGAGCGCCGGATCGTGGCACCCGCTGCACCACTTGCTCTTCACCCGCCCGGCCGCGTCCGGCTCGAGCCCGAACTCCCGCAGGTGCGCGATCACTTCCGGCCCCGCCTCCAGCGACCCCTCCCGCATGTCCTCGATCGTCGCGGTGTAGAAGGGGTTGTTGAAGGACGCGAAGCGGTGCGCGGAGGTCGCCCACTGGGCCGTCACATCCGGGTGGCAGCGCACGCACTGGGTGGCGCCGATGAGTTCGTCCGCCGCGAACCCCCGCCGTTCCACCTCGGAGCGGACGCGGGCCGCGCGCTCCCGGGCCGCCTGCGCGGCGAGTTCTCCCGCCTCGGTGCGGGTGATGATGCGGGAGGGCAGGTAGGTCCCGGTGCTCGTCGTGGTCGCGGCCGGGAAGAACGGACTCTCGGGCGGCACCAGGCCGGTCGGGACGAAGTCCGCATCGACGAAGCGCGACACGTCGCGGTCGCGGCCTCCGGGTCCCTCGTTCAGACCCTGGGCGAGGGCGGCCTCGGCCTCCGGGGTGAGCTGCAGCCCGCGGTGGGTGAGGCTGTGCCACGCGACGAGGACGACGAGGACGGCTCCGGTGGCGAGCGCGAAGCGGCGCGCCCGCACGCCCGGCGGACGCGCGTAGCTCACGAGCCGGTGCCCGGCGTAGGCGGAGACGATGAGGACGGCGCTCCCCACGTGCGCCCACCACGCCCAGCTGTTCTCGCGGCTCGCCGCCGCGGTGAGGATGAAGAGTCCCGTGAGGACGAGGACGCCGCCCACGAGCCCCATCCCGATCCCCGTGAGAATCGAGGCGCGGTGCTTCCGCTTCCACACCGTGGGAAGGTGCGCCGCGAGGAACCCGAACATGACTGCGGCGAGCAGCAGCCCCACGCCGGTGTGCGTGAGCACCATCGCCTGGAAGAGCTGCGGGAGCGAGTTCTCCCCCACCGCGAAGAACTCGAGCCCCAGCCCGTCCGCAAGCCGGTTCGCGAGCAGGTACAGCGTGTTCGCCAGCATGAACACCGCGACCCCGAGCCCGAACCGCAGCCAGCGCCGCTGCCCCGTCGCCAGGATGGAGCGCAGCACCGGCCGAGTGCGCCGCGCGTCCGCCCCCGAGTCGCCCGGCACACCGGCCTCGTCGACTCCGCCGGCGTCGTCCGCCGCACCGGATCGGGCCGCGTTCCGCGCCCCCTCCTCCGTCTCTCGCCCGCGTCCATTCATGCCCCGAACGAAACCGCAACCGCCACGCCCGCGCAACCAACACCGGCCGTTCCGCATATTCCGTCGCACAACTCGGACGCCTCGAGTTTCGCTTGGATCGACCCGCACATCCTAGTCGTTATCGTGCTTGAATGTTCGATAACAGCACGGTAGATTTGAACGGAGACGGCAAGGGTGAAGAGAGGGATTACTGACGAGGGGTGACGCGCATGATCGACCCGGTGCGATTGGCGGAGCGACTCCGCGAGGCGCGCGAGGCGCACGGCTTGAGCCAGAAGGAAGTCGCCGAGGCGCTGGACGTGCCCCGCTCGGCGGTGAGCAAGATCGAGAGCGGCCGACGCGCCGTCTCGACGTTGGAACTCACGAGAATGGCTGACCTGTACGCCCTCTCCGCCTCGTTCTTCCTCTCGGACGAGGGGGAACGGCGGAGCGAAGACCTGGCCCATGTCCTCCTGCGGGCCCTTCCCGAAACCCGAGAGGATCCGCAAGTCGCGCACGCCGTGCGCTCCAGCGTGTTGCTGTGCCGGGAGGGTGCCTCGCTTCGGCGACTTCTGGGTCGGGCCGTTGAACCGACGGTCCCCAGTTACGCCGCACGGACCGGATCCACGAGCGATGCGATTCGGCAGGGAGAGGCCGTCGCCCGGGAGGAGCGGCGCCGCCTCGGACTCGGCGATGTTCCAATCCGGAGCGTGGCCGGACTCATCAGTGATCAAGGTATCTGGGCCGCGGCCACCGGATTGCCCGACGGCCTGTCCGGGCTGTTCGTGAACCACCCGGATGTCGGTTTCGCCGTTCTGGTCAACCGGCGGCATGGCGAAGCTCGACGGCGATTCTCCTACGCGCACGAGTACGCACACGTCCTGTTCGACCGCGACCGTACGATCACAACGTCGCGCCGTGACAACGCCTCCGGGCGTCTGGAGACGAGAGCCAACGCCTTCGCGGCGGCATTTCTCATGCCGCCGGGCGGTGTCGCCGAGCAGCTCGAACGAATGGGCAAGGGACGCCCGAGCCGGAACGCCCAGGCCATCTTCGATGTCGCCAACGATTCCGCGATCACGGCGGAGATCCGCACCCGGCCGGGATCCCAGGAGCTCACGTACGCGGACGTGGCCGTCCTGGCGCGACATTTCGGCGTCAGCTTCGAGGCGGCGGTTTGGCGGCTCAAGAGTCTGAAACACACGTCCGCATCCGAATCCGCCGCTCTGATCGAGCAGAAGAACATTGGAAATCGGTACATCCGGATGCTGGACCGGAGCCCGCACGACGGGGCTTGGGACCCGGACGCGCCCGAAGGCGTCTCCGCCCGCGGCGTGGGGGCCGGTCACGACCGGGAGCTGCGCGGCCAACTCCTCCGCCTCGCAATCGAGGCGTTCCGCCGGGAAGCGATCTCGCGCGGACGGCTGCTCGAGATCGGTCGGAGACTCGACATCGCCGGCGACGACATGCTCGACGTCGCGATGGCCGCCCGGCCTTGCTGATTCGAGAGCGCCCGCTGCGGGGCGTCGTTGTGGCGGACACATGCGTGCTGCTGAACTTCCTCCAGATCGACCGTATGGACCTGATCGGAGCCCATCCGGATGCGTTCATGGCCACGGACCATGTGGCAGCCGAGATCACAGACCTCGCGCAGCTCGAGCGCTACGAAGAGGCCCGCCGAGCGGGTTTCGTCGCGGAAGAGCACGTCACCCACCCGGCCGAGCTGGAGATCTTCCTTCGTCTCGAAGGTTCAGGACGCCTCGGCGCAGGAGAACGATCTGCCATCGCGGTCGCCCTGAATCGCGGCTACCGTCTCGCAACGGACGACAACAAGGCCATCAAGCGGGCGGCGCGGGAGGCGGCCGTGGCCTCGCGGGAACTCCGTTTCGTCCGCACGGAAGACATCGTGACGGAACTGATCCAGCACGGAGCGCTGACGATCGCGGCGGCCGACGAGATGCTCACCGACTGGGCGGCGAACCATCGGAGGGTGGCGCAGCGCGTCAGCGAAGGGGGACACGACATCCCGGAGCCAGTTGCCCGTCGTCGGTTCGAGCGAAGCTGGGACAATTTCGTCTCGTTGTACCGCCCCATTGCAGACGAATGGCAGGTCTACGACACTTCGAGCCGGTCCCCAATCCTGGTCGCCGCCTCGGAGCGTAACGACATCCTGCCGCTCCTTCCCAGCGGCTGGCGCATCCGAGAGTTGCCGACCGCGGTGGACGCAGACCGGCGGGACCTCTCGGACGATCCCACAAGGAGAAGCGCCATGACGGAGGACAAGAAGCAGGCTCCGGACAGATTCCCGGAGGGAGAGCCTTCGATACAGAACGTGATGATCGCCTTGAGACAGGCGCGGGACGACGCGCTGGCGCGCGCGGCAGCCGTTAGGCGAGGGGAAGCCGAGGCCGCGCGGGCCGAGAATGCGACATCCACCGCCGAGAACTGATATGGAGCGATGAGTACAGAAAACGTTGTCATCATCGGCTCGGGCCCCGCCGCCTGGACGGCGGCAATTTATGCGGCCCGGGCGAACCTGAATCCGCTCGTGTTCGAAGGTGCGGGGAGCCGCACGATGATCCCGGGTGGGCAGCTTATGTTCACAACTGATGTGGAGAACTATCCCGGTTTCCCCGAAGGGGTTAGCGGCATCGACATGATGTTGGACTTCAAGAAGCAGGCGCTACGTTTCGACACGCGCGTGTTCACCGAGGACATCGTGGAGGTCGACTTCTCGAGCCGACCCTTCCGCCTGCGCTCGTCCGGGAAGCAGGAGGTGCTCGCGGAGACCGTGATCGTGGCCACGGGTGCCAACGCGCGCTGGCTCGGCGTGCCGGGCGAGGAGCGGCTCGCGCAGAGCGGCGGCGGGGTGTCCGCGTGCGCGGTGTGCGACGGCGCCCTGCCCGTCTTCCGGGACCAGGTCCTCGCCGTCGTGGGAGGCGGCGACAGCGCGATGGAGGAGGCGCTCTACCTCACGAAGTTCGCGAGCGAGGTGCTGCTCATCCACCGGCGCGACGAACTGCGGGCGTCGCAGATCATGCAGGAGCGGGCCCTCGCCAGCGACAAGATCCGCTTTCTCTGGAACCGGACTGTGGAGGAGGTGTTCGGGGACGACGCGATCACCGGCCTCCGCCTTCGCGACACGGTGACGGGCGAGGCGTCGGAGGTCGAGGTGGGCGGGATGTTCGTGGCCATCGGCCACATCCCCAACACGGCGTTCCTGCAGGGCCAGGTCGACCTCAAGGAGAACGGCTACGTCGACATGCCCACGCCGTGGCGCACGGACACGAACGTGCCCGGAGTGTTCGCGGCCGGCGACGTCATGGACGACTACTACCGGCAGGCCGTCTCGGCGGCGGGCACCGGCTGCATGGCCGCCCTCGACGCCGAACGCTTCCTCGCCCACAACGGCGCCGCCGGCTGACCGCGGCCCGATCGCTCTGCGCCTGTCTGGCGAGCGCCGGGCAACGAATCACCGGATTACCAGAAGATGATGTAGAGGACGGCGGCGCCCGCGATAACGCCTCCGGCCCAGAGTCCTGCGCGGGGAGCGGGCGTCAGATCCACTCCGTCCGCGGCCCGGGGCAGCCGGCGCGGGGCATCGAGCGGGCGCGCGCGCGTCACGAGGACGATGTAGGCGCCGATCGCGAGGAAGGTGATCGCCATGTGGTGGAGGAACGCGACCTCCGGCAGCAGCCACAGGAGGAGGCCGTAGACGGGGATCCCGAGCAACATGCCGCCGAAGGCCGCGGCGGGCGGCGTGCGCGGCGCGAAGATGCCGAACAGGAACGCGGCCACGATCCCCGGTGAGATGAACCCCCAGAACATCTGGATGTACTCGAACACGCTCGGCGCGCGGGCCACGACCGGCGCCCACAGGCACGCCACCACGACGAGCACCCCCGTCGTCACCCGTCCCACCACCATGAGGCGCCGCGATGACGCCTCGGGCCGCAGGTGCCGCTTGTAGAGGTCCACGCTGAAGATCGTCGCCGCCGAGTTCAGCATCGAGTCGAGCGAACTCATCACGGCCCCGAACAGCGCCGCGAACATGAGGCCCGTCAGCCCGGCGGGGAGGAGTTCCCGCATCATCACGGGATAGGCCTGGTCCGGGTTCGTCACCTGATCCGCGAACAGCTCCGCCGCCATGATCCCGGGAAAGATGATGATGAACGGGATGAACAGCTTGATGAAGCCCGCCAGGAAGAGCCCCCGCTGCCCGTCCGCCAGGCTGCGCGCCGCCAGCGTGCGCTGCGTGATGAACTGGTTCAGTCCCCAGTAGAAGATGTTGGGGATCCACAGGCCGCCGATGAAGACGGCGACCCAAGGCATCTCCGGGTGGTTCCACGGGAGGACGGTGTGGAGCTTTCCGTCCGCCGCCTCGAGGAAGGGGCCGATGCCGCCCATGGCCCGGAACCCCAGCACGGTCACGAGCACGCCGCCGAGGAGGAGCGCCACGCCCTGGAGGAGGTCGGACCACACGACCGCTTTCAGTCCCCCGTAGATCGTGTACCCGCCCGCGAGCACGCCGATGAGCCAGGTGCCGGTCCCCGTGTCGAGGCCGAAGATCGACTCCAGGGCGAGCGCGCCCGAGTACAGCACGGTCGCGAGGGCCACGAGCACGTACGCCGCGAGGATGAACGCCGCCATCAGCGTGCGCGTACGCACGTCGTACCGGAACTCGAGATATTCCGGGATGGTGTAGATCCCCGCCGCGAGGAACCGGGGCAGGAAGAAGAGTCCGACGAGGACGAGGGTGACGGCCGCCATCCACTCGTAGCTCGCGATCGCAAGCCCGATGTCGTAGCCCCGCCCCGCCATCCCCACGAAATGCTCGGTGGAAATGTTCGAGGCGATGAGCGAGAAGCCGATCAGCCACCACGGCAGGTTGCGCCCGGCGAGGAAGTACCCGGCCGCGTCCCGCCGCCCCCGCGAGGCATACAGCGACACCCCCACGACCAGCAACAGAAAGCCCGCGAACGCCGCAACGTCGAGCGGCCGAAAGTTCACACTTGTCTCACGTCATCGCGTCGCGGAGGGTCTGCCTCGCTTCTTCGTGCCGGCTGGCGGGCACGCGGAGGACTTTTGCGGCCGCCGTCGGGCCCCAGGACACGGGTGCGAACTCCCCTTCGACCCTGAAGGGGATGTCGTCCGCCTCGAGGGCGAGCCGCGCCGCGAGGAATTCGCTCTCATCCCACGCCTCGAACACGCGGACCATGTCCTCGCTCCGTGTCACGTCGCCCCCATCATGATGAAGCAGGGATCTCTTCGATGTCGGCGGTCCAGGTCACCTTGATCGCGCCCTCGAGCGAGCGGGCGGTGGGGCACTTCGCGCCGTGGCTGGCGAGCGCGCGCTCCACCGTCTCCCGGGCCTCGGCGGGGATTCGGAGCCGGTAGTGGACGATGATCTCCTCCAGCGTGGGCATGCGGTCGCGGAGGCGGTTGATCCCCTCCACTTCGGCGGCGATGTCGTCGGGGGCCAGGCGGATGCCGCGCACTTCCAGTGCGCCGTTGAGCGTGCCCAGCATTCAGGCGCCGGTCGCGGCCACCTGGTAGTCGACGGGGAGCGGCAGATCTTTCGCGTCGATCCGGTAGTGGGACTTGATGGGTCCGTGGACGCCGAAGTCGATCTCGGTCCCCTCTTCGAGGCGGGCCCGGCGATGCACGCCTCCGATCTTTTCGAGACGCGCGCGGGCAGTGTAGAACGGTTCGGACATGATGTGCTCTCCTTTACGAAGCCGCCTTCCCTGTCGCATTTTCGGGCGGCGAGATTCGGGCGGGACGCGCAAACGGAACGATCAAGAGCAACCAGCATGACGTCAACCCGCGACAGGAACCGCCTTCCGGGAGGAGCGGCGGGCCGCATCGTGGCCGTGATCCTCCTGGCAGGCGGGATCGCGGCCTGCGGGCGGGGTTCGGCCGAGACGGCGGACACGGCCCCGCCCAGCGACCTCTCGGCGCTCAGCGACCGCTTCTGGGACGCCTACCTCTCCTGGAACCCGCTGCAGGCAACCTACCTGGGAGAACACCGCCTCAGCGACCGCGTTCGCGACATCTCGCCGTCGGGCCGCAACAATCGCCGCCGCGAGGTTCGTGCCCTCACGGATGCCCTCGCAGCCATCGACCGTCCGTCGCTGCCCCCCGAGGAGCGGCTGACATTTCTCGCACTTGACCATCAGCTCTCGGCGGAAGTTGCCGAGCAGACGTGCGACCTGGAGGTGTGGGTGGTGGACCACCGCGAGGGGTTCCAGCTCGACTTCCTCAACATCGTGGGCGCCCAGCCGCTCGAAACGCCGGTCGACGGCGAGCGCATGATCCGGCGCTGGAATGCGTTCGCGGACTATATCGACGACTACATCTCGAACCTCCGCACCGGTCTCGAGACGGGACGGGTCGCGGCACGCCCGTCGGTGAACCGCACGATCGTACAGCTCGAAGCCCTCCTCGAACGACCCGTGGAGGAATGGCCCATTTACGCCCCGGCGGGGACGCGGCTCGATGCATGGCCCGAGGGAACGCGCCACGACTTCCGGGCCGGGATCCGCGAGGCCGCCTCCGAGCGCATTCAGCCGGCGTATGTGAGACTCCGTGACTTCCTGCGCGACGAACTCTATCCACACTCGCGCACGGGCGCGGAGGTCGGACTCTCCAGCCTGCCGGGCGGCAGCGACTGCTACGAGGCGATGATCCGCACCTTCACGACGCTCGAACTGACGCCGGCGGAGATCCACGCGCGCGGCCTGGCGGAGCTGGAGAGGGTCCACGAGGAGCTGCGGACCCTTGGGCGGGAAGCTCTCGGCGCGGCCGATCTGAAAGAGCTTCAGCAGCGGCTGCGGTCGGACCCGGAGATGTACTTCCGCTGGCCGGGCGAGATCGTGCAGCAGGCGGAGGAGGCCTACGCGCGGGCGGCCCTCATCATGCCCGACTGGTTCGGCACGCCGCCCCGGACGGAGATGGTGATCCGTCCGATCCCGCTGTACGAAGCGCCGCAGAGCCAGCTCGCATACTACCGCGAGCCCGCGCCGGATGGGTCGCGTCCCGGCACGTACTACGTGAACACGTACCGGCCCGAGATCCGGCCCAGGTATCAGGCCGACGTCCTGAGCTTTCACGAGGCGATTCCGGGGCACCACCTCCAGACCGCGATCGCCCAGGAGGTCGAGGGTCTGCCCGAGTTCCGAAAGCACCTCGGATCGGTCGCCTTCGTCGAGGGATGGGGGCTGTACGCGGAGCGGCTCGCCGATGAAATGGGTCTCTACGTGGACGACCTGAGCCGCATCGGCCTCGCCTCGTACGATGCCTGGCGGGCCAGCCGGCTCGTCGTCGACACCGGCATCCACGCCTTCGGCTGGACGCGGGAGGAGGCGATCGACTTCGTCCGCGAGAACACGCTGCTCGCCGAAGTGAACATCGAGAACGAGGTGGACCGTTACATCACTTCGCCCGCCCAGGCGCTCACCTACAAGCTGGGGCAGCTCGAGATCTCGCGGCTGCGCCGGGAGGCTGAGGCCAGGCTCGGGGAGGCATTCTCCATCGCGGAGTTCCACGACCGGGTGCTGGAGAACGGCGCGCTGAGCCTCCCCGCACTCGGCGACGCGATCGAGAGCTGGCTTGAGGAGACCGCCAGCTAGCGCCCGGAGTTCGGCCGCCGCGTTGAGGGGACGTTGATCCGGCCCGGCAGGTTCGGGACATGTGTTCTCCCGGCAAGACCCCGCGGCTCCGGGCCTTCCTGCGCCCCGGAGCGGAGCCCGGCGGCTTCGCGCTGCCCTCGGCCATGCTCACGCTTCTGCTCGTATCGCTCATGGCGGCGGGCGGCTTTCTCCTGACCTGGATCGACGGACAGTCCGCCCGCGCCTTCGCGCGTTCCACCGAGGCCTTCTACGTGGCCGAGAGCGGACTCGCGACGGCGCTCGCGCTCGCCGAGATGCCGAACCCTTCCGTGCCGCCCCTCACGCTGGGCGTTGGAACCGCGACGGTCTCCTTCGAGCCGCTCCTCGAACTTCGGCGCGGGGAGACCGTGTACCGCGTCGAGTCCCGGGGACAGGTGGCGTCCGGCGACGCCACCTTCGCACGGTCCGTGGGACAGCTCCTCTGGGTGGCCGGACCGCCACGGGTGCCCGGCGCGCTCGTCCTCGTCGGGAGCGCGGGCGCCATCCCCCCGAAGGGGACGATCTCGGGGCTCGATGCGTTCGGGAGTGCCTGTCCGCAACAGCCCTCGCCGATCGCGGGCGTCGCGTACTGGGGCGGGCCGGCGCCGGCGCCCGATTCGGCGTTGATGATCTCGGGGTCGCCAACGGCACGATCGATGCCGGCCGATGTGTCCGTCACGGCGGAAACGGGGATCCGCTGGACGGAACTGCTCGCGGACTGGGGCCCGCGTCCCGACGCGGTAGTACCGCCCGATCCGTGGCCGTCTCCGGGAGCCGATTCGTCCTATACGCGGATTTCGGGATCGGGGACGCTCGGTCCGGGCTCCAGCGGGCGCGGCGCCCTCGTGGTGGAGGGCGACCTGACGCTCGACGACGGTTTCGCCTGGCGGGGGCTCATCCTCGTGGGCGGCGCCCTGCTCCTGAACGGGGACATCTCGATTCAGGGGAGCGTGGCAAGCGGGCTCGCGGGCGGCGTGGGGGTGGCGGCGGACTTCGGCGGCCACCGCGTCGATCTGCGCTTCAGCGCCTGCGCCGTTGCGGCGGCCGCGGAGCGACTCACCGCGCCGGCCGCGGCCATCCCCGGCACGTGGTACGAAGTCTGGTAGCCCTGGCAGGCCGTGGCCTCTCAGAGATGCTCGGCGACGAGGTCCGGGAGGCCATCGGGGTTGTCCACGTGCAGCCAGTGGCCGCCGGCGAGTTCGTGAAGGTGTACCCGGCCATTGAGGGTCGCCGCCCGCAATCGCGCGCGATCGTCCGCCGAGAGGATGTCCGACTGGGCGGCTCGCACGACGTGGATTTCCGACGGGGGGACGGGCGTCTCGATGACGTCCCAGAGGTCGCGCCTGAAGTAGTCGGCAAGCAGTTCTTCGGCCGCGTCGGGATCCAGGCGCCACCGATAGCCGGCTTCGACGAGGACGAGGTTCGTCGCCAGCCAGTGCGCGACGGGCGAGGCGAAACCCTCGGCCTCCACCGCGGACACGGCGTGAAGTCGCTTCGCGAAGGGCCCCGGGTGCCGGCGAATCACGTCCAGCAGCCGGGCGGCTCCGCCGCCGGGCGAGCGGCGGGAGGGGGTCGCGTCGATCACCCATGTCTGGCCCGGCGCCGCGGCTGCGGCCACCATCAGCGCCGCCTTGCCGCCGAAGGAGTGCCCGAGGACCGCGTCCACGGGCCGCTCGAGCGACTCCGAGAGTTCGAGCACGTCCTGCACGCACGCGGACAGCGTGTGCGGCGGCTCGAAGTGCGGAGAGTGCCCGTGCAGCCGCAGGTCCACGAGCACAGCTCCCCACTCGGGGCGCCGGGCGACGAGCCGGCGGGCGAATGAAGCCCAGTTGCGGCCCGTGCCGTAGATGCCGTGCAGCACGTAGAGCCAGCGCCGGGAACCCGCCTCCGCGACGGTGTACTGATGCAGGAATGGTCGAGACACGGAACGAAAGGTAACGGATCTTGAAGAATCCGTCGGCGTTCGAGCCGGCGCCGGGGCTCCGGAACGCTCACCTGCAGACGGTGGTGGGGCGGATGGTGCGCCGGCGATTCGAGCCGCGGTACGAGCGGGTTCGGCTCGACACGGACGACGGAGATTTCATCGATCTCGACCTGTGGCGGGGACCGGAGACCCCCACGGGCCTGTGCCTCCTTCTCCACGGACTCGAGGGCAGCGCGCGCTCCGGCTACATGGTGACGACGAGCGAGGCGCTGGCGGCCTCCGGCATCCAGGCGGTGGCGCTCAACTTCCGTTCGTGCAGCGGGGAGCCGAACCGTCTGCCGGGCGCCTACCACTCGGGTCGGACGGATGACATCGAGCGCGCCCTGGACTGGATGGCGGTCCGTTTCCCGGGTCTCCCGCGAACCGCGGTGGGGTTCTCGCTGGGCGGGAACGCGCTCCTCAACCTGCTGGGGCGGAAGGGCGGCGGCCGGGGTCTCGTCGCCGCGGCCGCCGTGTCGGTTCCGTACGACCTCGAGTCCAGCGCCGACGCCCTGCAGCGCGGGATGGGGCGCGTGTACGGCCGCCGTTTCCTCCGCAGCCTGCGGGAGAAGGCGCGCGAGAAGGCGGCGAGGTTTCCGGATGTGGTGGCGCCCGGGGCGGCAAGGGCGCGCACGATTCGCGAGTTCGACGACCGGCTCACGGCACCGATTCACGGCTTTCGCGACGCCGCCGACTACTATGCGCGCTGCAGCGCGAAGCGTTTCGTGGACCCCGTGGACCTTCCCATGCTTCTCGTCCACGCGCGCGATGATCCGCTCGCCCCCGCGAGTTCGGTACCCGTCGAAACGATCCGGAGACGCTCGAACCTCTCCCTTGAACTCACGGAGCGAGGAGGGCATCTCGGGTTCGTCGCGCGGGGACGCGGAGAGGGGCGGGCCGGCGCACGGACCGGCTGGCTGGAGGAGACGGTTTCCCGCTATATCTCGCGGGCCACGCACCGGGCAACGCATCCGGATTCCGGAGTGTTTTAGATGGTTTGTACGACTATTGTCCGCAGCCTTCAGGATGGGAGTCATTTCATGCGCGGATTTTCACGAGTCGCGGCCCTTGGGGCCGCCTTCGCCTGCCTGGCCACGCCAGTCACGGGACAGGGTTTCGGACGCGGCCCCGCCGTCGCGGTCTCCTCCGGCCAGGTCCTCATCGCCGAGAGCGGCGGCCCGACTTCGACGGGAGCCGTCTACGTGTACGAGCGAGGTCCGGATGGATGGGCCGTCTCCGCGGAACTTGCGCCCTACGCGGCGGAAGAGGGCGGCCGGTTCGGGATTTCGCTCGCGGTCGACGGCGACCGCATGCTCGTCGGCTCACCCGGCGCGGCCCACGTGTTCGAGCGGAGCGATGGAGGTTGGGAGGAAGTCGCGACGCTGACGCCGGCCGACCTGCCGGAAGGCAACGTCTTCGGTGCCGGCGGGGCGATCGCGGGCGACCTTGCGATGGTGGCCGCGACCGGTCAGGGGGGCCGCGGGAGACCCGGTGTCGCCGGCCGCGTCCATTTCTTCGAGTGGGACGGCTCCGCCTGGAATGAAGCCGGAATCGTCGAATCCCCCGAGGCGGCCGCCGGGGACGGCTTCGGCGCCGCGATGATCACCGATGGCCGGGTGGCGGCGATCGGTGCTCCCGGGACCGCCGTGGGCAATACGAACGGCGCCGGTGCGGTCTTCTTCTTCACCCGGGCCGATGACGGGACGTGGACGGCGGCGCCGGAACCGCTCACGGCCCCGGAAGCGGGCGCGAACGCGGGCTTCGGAGGCGTCCTGCACGGCGAGGACACCGAGGACGGCTTCCGGCTCGTCGTCGGAGCCCCCGGTGCCGGGGGCGTGGGCATCGCCTACACCTTCACTCCCGATGGCGATGCCTGGAGGCCCGAAGGCCGGCTCTATCCGCCGGTCGTAGCCGGGGACGGCCGGTCCTTCGGCGGGAACTTCGCCAACGCCTTCGCGGCCGTGGGCGGAGAGATCTGGATCGGCGGGTCCGGCTCCGGCGCGGGCCGCGAGGGGCGGGTGCTTCGCTACTCGACCGACCCGGCTGGCGGCGTGGAGCTCGCCGGCGCGGTCTCCGCCTCGAACCGGGCCGCGGGCGACGGCTTCGGCGGCAGCCTCGCCGCGGAGGGCGGCGTCGCGGTCGTCGCGGCGAGCCGCAAGGACTACGGGATGGGGACCGCCTACATCTTCGAGCGGCAGGGCGACGAGTGGGTCGAAACCGCCGAGGTGTGGAGCGACGCGACGAACTACGCGGCGATCAACGGTCACGAGGTGGGCTGCGAGGAAGGGGTGTCGGCCGACTTCGACTGCAGCGAGGTGAACATCCTCTCCTTCATGCCGGTGCAGTCGCTCGGGGCGAACCGCGGCGTCCGCGTCAACGACGTGTGGGGATGGACCGATCCGCAGACCGGTCGCGAGTACGCCCTCGTTGGGCTCACCGACCAGGCTTCGTTCATCGACATCACCGACTCGCAGAACCCGCGCTACATCGGGCGTCTTCCGATGACGGAGGGCGCGCGGGGCAGCGTGTGGCGCGACATCAAGGTCTTCAGGGATCATGCCTTCATCGTTTCCGATGGGGCGGGCGACCACGGGATGCAGGTGTTCGACCTCTCGCGCCTGCGCGACGTGGGGAGCGAGCCGGTCACCTTCGAGGCGGACGCCCACTACGATGGGATCGCGTCCGCGCACAACATCGTGATCAACGAGGAGACGGGCTTCGCCTACAGCGTGGGATCGAGCGGCGGCGGTGAGACGTGCGGCGGCGGCCTCCACATGATCGATATCAGCGAGCCGACGGAGCCGAACTTCGCAGGCTGCTTCGGGCACGAGGGCACGGGGCGTCGCGGCACCGGGTACTCGCACGACGCGCTCTGCCTCATCTATGACGGCCCGGACCGCGAGCACGCCGGCAAGGAGATCTGCTTCGGATCGAACGAGACGGACGTCTCGATCGCCGACGTCACCGACAAGGACAATCCGATCCCCCTGTCGACGGCCACGTACGCGAACGTCGCCTACGCCCACCAGGGCTGGGTGACGGAAGATCACCGTTTCTTCTACCTGGGAGACGAACTCGACGAACTGAGGACGCAGTTCTCGGGTACGCGGACGATGATCTTCGACATCACCGACCTCGACGACCCCGTCCTCGTGAAGGAGCACTTCGGCGAGTCGACGGCGAGCGACCACAACATGTACGTGCTCGGCGACCTGCTCTATCAGTCGAACTACAACAGCGGACTCCGGATCCTGAACGTGAGCGACCCGGAGAATCCGATCGAAGTCGGCTTCCTCGACACCGTGCCCCATGCGGAGGGCCCCGCGATGGGCGGCTCGTGGAGCAACTATCCGTACTTCGCGAGCGGGACGATCATCGTGACGAGCGGGAGCGAAGGCCTGTTCATGGTGAAGTACCAGAAGCCGGAGCTCGTTCCGTAATGGAGATCGCAGCGCTCTTGCCACGAGTAGCCGCCGCCGCGCGGTCCGGCCTCCTCGCCCTGGGACTGGTCGGACTCGTGGCGGTGCGGGCCGCCGCGGCGGCGGACGTGACCGCCGCCTCCGCCGAAGGCCCGTTCCTCTACGTGGCGAACCAGGAGGCGGCCGCCGTGACCGTTATCGACCTCGAGACGCACGAGGTCGTCGAGGTCATCGACCTGGAGGCCATGGGGTACGGGGCGAACGCGAAGCCGCACCACGTTGCGGTCGAGCCGGACGGATCGTTCTGGTATGTGTCGCTCATCGCGGCCAATCAGGTGCTCAAGTTCGACCGCGACAACGAACTCGTCGCCTCCGTCGAGTTCGAGCGGCCGGGCCTCCTCGCGCTCCACCCCTCGGAGCCGTGGCTCTTCGTGGGGCGGTCGATGGCCGCGGTGAACCCGCCGCAGCGCATCGGCCGCATCGACCGGATGTCGATGGAGGTCGAGGAATACGACGTCTTCATCCCGCGTCCGCACGCGCTGCTGGCGAGCCCCGACGGCGGGTGGGTCTACGCGGGCAGCCTGGGAGAGAACTCCGTCGTCACGGTCGAAGCGGAGAGCGGCGAGGCGGAGTTGCTCAGGCTTCCCGGTTCCGGGGCGATGCCCCACGTCCTCGTGCAATACGCGATCTCCCCGGACGGCGAGACGCTCGTCGCAACCGCCGAGATGACCGCCAAGCTCCTCGTATTCGACGTCACGGAGCCGGCGGCGCCGAAGCTCGTGGGGGAGCTGGACGTCGGTGCGCGGCCGTGGCACCCGAGCTGGTCGGCGGACGGGCGCTGGATCTGGTTCGGCAACCTGGGCGCGAACGAGGTCACGCTGGTCGACACGTCCGACTGGTCCGTGGCCGCCGTGATTCGGGGCGAAGGCCTCGCCGAACCGCACGGCAGCGTGCTCTCGCCGGACGGATCCCGACTGTACGTGGCGAACCGGAACGAGACCGGGTCCTACGAGTCGTCGGACCGGATGGGATACGACGCTCCCGGCGGCACGGTCGTCGTCATCGACACCGCGACCCGGGAGATCGTCGACGTCATCGAGACACCGCCCTACGCGTCGGGCATCGGTCTCGCCTCCAGCCCGCGCTGAGAGCCCCGGCGACGTGAGCCGCATGGCCGCACCCCGGAACCGGCAGGCCGCGCCGGCCGCGCTGACGGCGGCGCTCCTCGCGGCGGGATGCGCCTCGGGCGGCGTCGGCCCGGGCGAGCTGGCGCCGGAGCGCGCAGCCGACGACGAAAGCGGATTCGTCCGCACCGTCACCCCCTTTCCGGTGTTCGACCAGTCGGGGAACGCGTACGAAATCCCCTTCCTCGGCGGCTTCAACGTCCCCCGCCCGCAGTGGGTGGATATCGACGGAGATGGAGACCTCGACCTCTTCGTGCAGGAGACGACGGACCGTCTGCTGTTCTTCGAGCGCGAAGACACGCCGGACGGACGGCGCCATACCTGGCGGCCGGCTGCGTACTCGGATCTCGAGGTCGGAGAGTGGTTCCGCTTCGTGGATGTCGACGCCGACGGCGACCGGGACCTCCTCGCGGAGTCCCCCTTCAGCTACATGAAGCTGTACAGGAACACGGGCACCGCCGGCGGGGCCGTATTCGAACTCATCGCGGACACGCTTCGCGACACGCGCGGGGAGGCGATCTTCTCTGATCGACAGAACATCCCCAATGCGGCGGACATCGACTGCGACGGCCGCCTCGACCTCTTCATCGGCCGCCTGGTGGGGACGGTCACGCGCTACGAGGCGACGGGCGCGATCGGCGCGAACGCCTCGCCCTTCCGGCACATCACGGACCGCTTCGAGGACATCGAGATCGTCGCCGACCCGGCGGCGGCCGGGGGCGTGCCGCCCTTCGATGGCCCGGACGCGGGCGGGCCCTTCCCCACCCTGCACGGGGCGAACACGATGGCGCTCGCCGACTACGACGCGGACGGCGACACGGACATGTTCTGGGGCGACTTTTTCGAGGCCGGGCTCCTCCTGATCGAGAACGCGGGCTCGTGCGAGGCTCCGAACCTCCGCGTGGAGCCGCGTCCCTTCCCCCTCGACGATCCGATCCGGACGAGCGGCTACAATGCCCCGACCTTCGGCGACTACGACGGCGACGGCGACCTCGACCTGCTCATGGGCGTGCTCGGCGGCGCCTACAACGCGAACACGACGACCGCCGACAACCTCATGCTCTTCTCGCAGGAGTCCGATGGCGGCTTCGAGCTTCGCACGCGCCGCTTCATCTCGCAGATCGATGTGGGCAGCGAGAGCGTGGCCTCGCTTGTGGATCTCGACGGGGACGGCGACCTCGACCTCCTGCTCGGCAACAAGATCGACCCCGGGGATCTGTCGAACTCGCGCGTCTTCCTGTTCGAGAACGAGGGAAGCGCGACGCGGCCGGCCTTCCGCCGGACGGGCGAGTTCGAGCTGCCGGGCGCCTACCACAACGCGCCGGCCTTCGGCGACCTGGACGCGGATGGCGACCTCGACCTGCTGCTCGGCACCTGGCGCGACGAGATCCGCTACGTGCGGAACGAGGGCTCGGCCACGGAGCCCCGCCTCACGCTGGTGGACTCGGCGTTCGTCGAGATCACGCGCGGGAGCAACGCGACGCCCGCGCTCGGCGACCTCGATGGCGATGGAGATCTCGACCTCATGATCGGGGAGTCCTCGGGAGCGCTGAACTACTACGAGAACGTCGGCTCCGCCTCGGAGCCGAGCTTCGAATTCGTGAGCGACGAATACGCGGAGATCGACATCGGCCGGCGGAGCTTCCCCAAGCTCCTCGACCACGACGGGGACGGCGACCTCGACCTCGTCGTCGGTACGGAGTCCGACGGGATCCGCTACTTCCGGAACGATGGGAGTCCCGCGGCCCCGAACTTTGTCGAAGCCGACGGCGGCTTCCCCGCCGCCGAGGATCTGCCGCTGTTCGCGACGCCGGAGTTCGGGGATCTGGACGGGGACGGCGACCTCGACCTCGTCGTCGGCGCCGCCGGGGGCGGCATCTATTACTTCGAACGACGTTGAATCCCGCAGGAAAGGATGTACCTGATGAATAGAACACGGAGCTTCTTCGCCACGGCCGTCTGCGGACTGCTGTTCGTGCCCGCGGCCGACGCGCAGCAGTTCGGCGAGACCGTCGTGCTCAGCGAGAGCCGGATCATCGTCAGCGAGCCCATCGATCCGAGTGCGGCACCCGCCGAGTCGACGCCGCGCTCGCTGTACGTCTACGAACGCGGCGACGGTGGCTGGGCGCAGACCGGGACGCTTCGCGCCCCCGAGCACGACGGTCCCGACTACTTCGGCCGCTTCGTCGTCGCCGACGGCGACCGGCTGCTCGTGGGGGCGACGGCGCTCGACGAGGACGGCGACGGCGAGAGCGACGGCAGCGTGCTCGTCTTCAGCAAGACCGGGGACGGTTGGGAATTCGAGCGCTACCTGCGCCCCGCAAGCGTGCCGCTCGGGTCTTCCTTCGGTCGCTTCGCGGCGCTGGCGGGCGACCTTCTCGTGGTGACGGCCCTCGGCTACGAGGGGACCGGCGGCGCCTGGGTATTCGAACGCGGCGCCGGCGGCGATTGGGTCGAGCAGGGGATCCTGACGCCGTCGGATCCCGATCCGCAGCAGGAGTTTTTCGGCTGGGGCGCGCACACCGACGGAGAGCGCGTCATCGTCGGCGCCTTCGCCGGCCCGCAGCTTCCCGGCGCCGCGTACGTGTTCGGGCGCGACGCGGGCGGCGCGTGGGTGCAGGAGGCTCGGCTCGGGCTCACAGGGGACGAGGCCCAGCCCGGCGCCGCGATCGCACTCGACCGCGCCCCCACGATCTCGGTCGGCGTCGATGGAGACCACGCGATGCTGGGCCTCCCCGGGCTGGACGAGGGGGCGGGCGCGGTCCTCCTCTACGAGCGGCGCTCCTCGGGCGACTGGGTGCGGAACGGATCGCTGGCGGCGTTCGACCGCCAGCCCGGCGCCGGGTTCGGCGCAACCTTCACGGCGCACGACGGGGAACTCTGGGTCGCCGCCCCCGGCGCGGACCTGTTCGGCGCCATCTACGCCTTCGACTGGGATGCCGAGGCGAGGCGTTTCGGCTCCGCGAGCAAGATCAACGCGGGCGCGAGCACCGATGCGGGCGACGGGTTCGGAATCTCCGTCTCCGCGGCGGGTGACCTGGCGGTCGTCGGACAGCCGTGGGACGACGGGTCGATGGGGTCGGCGGTCGTGCTCGAGCGCCGGGACGGGCGCTGGGCCGAGACGGCGAAGATCTTCATCCCCGAGGAACGCCGTCCGCTGGCGACGCTCGCCGAGGTGGAGTGCGGCGAGGACGGCATGGCCGACCAGTTCACCTGCGACCAGGTCGACGTGATCTCGTTTCTGCCTCTCGACCGGATCGGGGGAACGGACCGCGGCATCGAGACGAACGACGTCTGGGGCTGGACCGATCCCGTGACGGGCCGCGAGTACGCGATCGTCGGCCGCACGGACGGCACGGCGTTCATCGACATCTCCAACCCGGAAGCGCCCGCGTATCTGGGCAGTCTGCCGAAGACGCCCGGGTCGATCACCAATTCGTGGCGCGACATCAAGGTGTACGCGGACCACGCGTTCGTCGTCGCCGACGGCGCGGGCCGGCACGGGATGCAGGTGTTCGATCTCACGCGGCTCCGCGACGTGCGCAACGCGCCCGTCGAGTTCGACGCCGATGCCCTGTACGACGGGATCGCGAGTTCCCACAACATCGTGATCAACGAGGAGACCGGAACCGCGTACAGCGTGGGGTCGAACGGGGGCGGCGAGACGTGCGGCGGCGGTCTTCACATGATCGACGTCCGCGAACCGAAGGATCCCCGCTTCATCGGCTGCTTCGCCGACGACGGGTCGCGATACCAGGGCCGGGGGTACACGCACGACGCGCAGTGCGTGAACTACCGGGGACCCGATGCGGAGCACCTGGGCAAGGAGATCTGCTTCGGAGCCAACGAGAGCTATCTCTCCATCGCCGACGTGACCGATCCCGAGAATCCGGTCTCGCTCGCGACCCAGAACTACGCGGCCGTCGCATACGCGCATCAGGGCTGGCTCACCGAAGACCACCGATACTTCTACCAGAACGACGAAGGCGACGAGATGGCGTCGGTCAACGCGGCACAACAGGCCGGGACCGAGCCGGACATGCGGGGCACGCGCACGCTCGTCTGGGACGTGTCGGATCTCGATGACCCGGTGCTGGTCGGCGAACACTTCGGGGAGACGTTCACGATCGACCACAACCTCTACATCGTCGGCGATCTCATGTACCAGTCGAACTACGTGAGCGGGCTTCGCGTACTCGACATCAGCGACCGCGAGAACCCGCGCGAGGTCGGCTTCTTCGACACGGTGCCGTGGGACGAGTCCGTCACTTTCGACGGCTCGTGGTCGAACTACCCGTTCTTCGCGAGCGGGACGATCGTCGTGTCGAGCGGCAAGGAAGGCGTGTTCTTCCTCAAGTACCGCCGTCCGGAACTCGTGCCCTGAGGCGCTCGGGTCGCCTGCCGTCAGTGGCCACCCGGCTACTGACGGCGCCGGCGCTCGCGCTCCTCGCGGGGGTGGCGGGCTGGGGATGCTCGGATGGCACGGGCCCCACCCCGGCTCCGCCACCGCCGCCTCCCCCGGCGCCGGAACCCGTCGCTTTCGAACTGACGGCGAACGAAGTGCTGACCGGACTCTCCCAGCCGGTCTTTCTCGCCGCCCCGCCGGGCGACTCGAGACTCTTCGTCGTCGAGCAGACAGGTCGCATCCGCATCGCGAACGCGGATGGCGGACTCCTCGGGGATCCCTTCCTCGACCTCTCGGCCCGCGTGGGCACGGCCCCCGAAGGCGGCCTCCTCACGATGGCCTTCCATCCGCGGTACGCGGACAACGGCCAGGTCTTCGTCTACTACACCGATACGGGAGACGACACTGTGGTCGAGCGCTACACCGTCTCGGGGGATCCCGACCGTCTCGATCCGGGCTCCGCGAAGCGGATCCTCGCGCTCACCCAGCGTCGGCGGAACCACAACGGCGGCATGCTGCAGTTCGGACCCGACGGGATGCTGTACATCTTTCTCGGCGACGAGGGCGGGGCGGGCGACCCATTCGGCAACGGGCAGAATCCGGAGACGCTGCACGGTTCGATCCTTCGCATCGACGTCGATGGGGGCGACCCGTACGCGATCCCGGACGACAACCCCTTCGCAGGAGAGGAGGGCGGGCGGGGCGAGATCTGGGCCATCGGCGTCCGGAATCCGTGGCGCTCGACCTTCGACTTTGCGGACCACGTCCTCTACGTGGCGGACGTGGGCCAGAACGAACGCGAGGAAATCAACGCGGTGCCGGCGGGCGAGGCGGGCGTGAACTACGGCTGGAACACGATGGAGGGGTCGGCCTGTTACGAGAGTTCCGAGTGCGACATGTCGGGTCTCACGCTGCCCGTCGTCGAGTACGTCCACGACGGCAGCGTCTGCTCGGTGACCGGAGGATACGTGTACCGCGGATCACAGCTCCCCGAGATTGCGGGGCACTACTTCTACTCGGATTTCTGCACCGGCTTTCTGCGGAGTTTCCGCTTCGACGGCAGTCAGGCGACGGACGCGAGACGCTGGAACGTGGGAAGCCTCGGCGCGGTGTCCTCCTTCGGCGTCGACGGCTCCGGCGAACTCTACGTCGTGAACCTCACCGGCTCCGTGTCCCGACTGGAACGCCGCCAGCCTTAGCCGTCCGGTTCGGGCCGCGGCACCCGCCCGACCCCGGAATCGGGACACGCTAGACTCTGAACGTCAGCCCCAGCTGGAAGAGCACGAAGTCGACATCGGAGGCGATGGGCGAGAACGAACTTCCGCCGAAGCCGTCCTCGACGATGCTCCCGGGCACGAGATACTCCGTGCGGCCATGCCTTCGGTACTGGGCTTCCAGCCTCAGCAGGACCGGTTTGGCGGACCAGTTGAAGGGGATCGAGAGCCCGCCGCCGAAGCCGTACGCGGCGCGCACGTCATCGAAGTTCACCGTCGTGCCGTCGTAGGGAGAATCGTAGAGGTCCCAGCCGTGCTCGACGGAGCTGACCGTGAAGAAATAGCCGAGCCCGGCGAAGCCGTTCACGAAGGGCTGGACGGGGCCGTACGGAAGCCGGATCTCGGGGCCGAGTCCGAGGTAGCCCACGTTGTTGCGCGTGACGATGTCGGTCAGGATCCGGTCCGTCACCGAGAATACGGGGACGCCGAGCGTCTCCGATCCGTAGTTTACGTATCCGGCATCGAACCGAACCCGGAAGGCGGGGGAGTCCTCGAAGCCGAGCAGGGCGGTGAGCGCCCCCCCGAAACCTTCGTTGACGAACGAACTGAACTGCCCATGCGGCGCCATCAGGGAGACGGTGGCGCCCAGATCCCACTGCGTGCCGTTTCCGCCCGAAGACGACTCCCCGGGCGGTTGGCCGGGAAGGCGTCCGCCGGGAACCTGCGCCGCCGCGTCCGCAGGCGCGAGCGCCGCCAGCGCCCCAAGCGCCGTCAGCGCGACGAGCCCGGCCCCGAGCACCCTCCGGCTCCCCATCCGTGTACGCATCATCTGTCCCGCTCCCTCTCGCGTCCGCGTGGCGTCCGACCCGGCGCCCGCCGTCACCCACCGTCCCGTAGACGGCCGCACGCGGGAATCCGTCACAGCGTAATCTCGCCGGTAAGGTAGAGCGCCGCACGGCCGGCGATCGTCACGCGGTCCCCGAGGTGGCGACAGATGAGGGTGCCGCCGCGGGCACTGATCTGCCGTGCCTCAAGCGGCGCCTCGCCGCGATCCAGCCGCTCGGCCCAGTAGGGCGCCAGCGTGCAGTGCGCGGAGCCCGTGACCGGATCCTCCGGCACGCCGACGCTGGGCGCAAAGAAGCGGGACACGAAATCCGCGCTCACGCCCGGCGCGCTCACGATGATCCCGAGGCGATCCAGTCCGCGCAGTCGGCTGAAATCCGGCTTCAGCTTCCGGACGTCGTCTTCGGCATCGAGGAGGACGAGATAATCCCGGTCCGACGCCAGTACCTCCGCGGGTGCCGCTCCCAAACCCTCCACGAGGGCGCGGGGAGCTTCGCGCGACACCGCCGGGCGCGCCGGAAAATCCATCACGAGGAGATCTCCCTCGCCCCGCTCCACGATGAGTTCGCCGCTTCTCGTCTCGAAACTCACGCTCTCGCGGCCGGGCGCCAGCCGCTCGAGAATGACCCAGGCGGAGGCCAGCGTTGCGTGTCCGCACAGGTCGACCTCGGACACGGGCGTGAACCAGCGGAGCCCGAACCCGCCCTCCCCGCTCCCGTCGCCCCCGTCGTCCCGAACGAAGAAAGCGGTCTCCGAGAGGTTGTTCTCCGCCGCGATCTTCTGCAGAACGTCGTCGTCGAGCCACGCCTCGAGCGGGCAGACGGCGGCCGGATTGCCCTCGAAGGGGCGGTCCGAGAAGGCGTCGAGCTGATACAGCGGGATCTTCATGCGGTCTCCGTGTGGCGTGGCATCTCGAGGCGGCTGCGCACCGGTTCCGGGTGGCTGCCCGTGGTAAAATAGCGTCGTGCGGCTGAGATTCGCGAGTTGGCGGCCCGCGGCAAAAGCCCTGCCGTGTTCGAGCGGCGAACCACCCCGCCGGGGTTCACCCTGCGGAGCGGTGCGGGTAGATTCGACCCACCCGCGCGGATCGGCCGCGCACCAGCGGGATGCGGAAGAAACGAGCAAGGAAGGCGTCACATGCCGGTTGAAATCACCGGATACTGGCTCGCCAAGACCGAGCCTCACGTGTACTCGATCGACGACTTCGCCCGCGACGGCGAGACGGAATGGGACGGCGTGCGGAACTACCAGGTCCGCAACTTCATGCGCGACCGGATGAACCCGGGAGAGAAGATCCTCATCTATCATTCCAACACCCGGGTGCTCGGCGTGTACGGCGTGGCGGAAGTCGCGGGTCCGGCGCACCCGGACTCCACCCAGTTCGATCCCGACAGCCACTACTTCGACCCGAAGTCGAGCCGGGAGAATCCCCGCTGGTGGTGCCCCGATTTCCGCTACCTGGAAACCTTCGGGACGCCGGTGACCCGGCAGATGATGAAGGAAACGGCCGGCCTCGAGACCATTAATGTGATGAAACGCGGCATGCGACTCTCGGTCATGCCGGTGACGGAGGAGGAGTTCGGGATCATCCTCCGTCTGGGGCGCGGAGAATAGGGCATCGGGATGTCCAACTGTCTCGTGCAGGTGACGTTCTCGTGAAGCGCCGGCGTCCGCGACGAGCCGCCGGAGCGGCGATCCGAGCCGCCATGCTGGCGGGCGCCACGGCAGGCGCCCTCTGTCTTTCCGCTTCCCCGGCGGGCGCGCAGGAGCGCTCCTGGCACATCGAGAGCTTCCACGCCGACATCCGGGTGCTGGAGAACGGGTCCATCGAGGTGACCGAAACGATCCGGCCGCGGTTCGATGGAAGCTACAACGGGATCTACCGGGCGATTCGCGTCGAGTACCGAATCAACGGATTCCGCTACAGGCTGCGCCTTTCCGTGAACGAGGTCACGGACGCGGACGGCAATCCCCTGCGCTACGAGTCGAGGCGCGATGGGGACGACCTGAACACAAAGATCTGGGTGCCCGGCGCGGTCGACACGGTCCGCACGGTCCGACTCTCCTACGGCGTGACGCACGGGCTCCGCTTCTTCGAGGCGGATGAAGGAGAAGACGGCATCGTCGAGGCGTACGACGAACTCTACTGGAACGTGACGGGGACCGAATGGCCCGTCCCGATCGAGTCGGCGAGCGCGACCGTGCGGCTCCCGCAGGCGGTCGCGGGCGTGCGCGCCCACGCCTTCACGGGGGGCTACGGCGCGACGGGACAGGACGCGGTGGTCGATGTCGCGGGAACGCGGGTCGACGTGCGAACCGACCGGCCGCTCGGCTTTCGCGAGAGCCTGACCATCGGGATCGGATGGAATGCCGGCGTCGTCCGGCGGCCCACGGCGATCGACCTCGCCGCCATGTACCTGTTCGCGAACTGGCCGCTCTTCCTGCCCTTCTTCGCCTTCGCCTTCATGTACCGGCGCTGGAACGAGCGGGGTCGCGACCCGGAGATCGGGTCGATCGAGCCACGCTACGAACCGCCCGGCGACCTGACGCCCGCCGAGGTCGGCGTCATCGTCGACAACCGGGCCGACCTGCGTGACATCACCGCGACGCTCGTCGACCTCGCCGTCCGGGGGCACCTCACGATCGAGGAACGCGAGGAGAAGCGCCTCCCGGGTCTCGCGTCGGGGAAGGACTACGTCTTCGAGCGACGCGATCTCCCGGGAGACGATCTGGCTCCACACGAAGGCGCGCTGCTGCGGGCGGTCTTCGGGGGGCGCGGGACCCGCCGGCTCTCCGACCTCAGGGACCGCTTCTACAAGGACCTGCCGGAACTGAAGTCGACGTTGCTCGCGACGCTCATCGAGCACGGCGTCTACACGGCATCACCGACCATCGTCGCCGGAAAGTACGTCGGTTTGGGGTTCCTGGTCGGAATCGTGATCCTTTTCGGCGGCCAGCTCGCTCAGACCCAGTTGGCGCTCCCGCTCGCGATGCCGGCCGTCCTGCTGGCGGCCATCACCTCGGCGCTCATCATCATGATATTCGGATTCTTCATGCCGGCCCGCACAAGGAAGGGCACGGAACTGCTGCGGCAGGTGAAAGGGTTCGAGGAGTTCCTCACGCGTGTCGAGTCCGACCGCTACAGGCGGAAGATCGCAGGTCCGGAGATGTTCGAGAGGTGTCTTCCGTACGCCATGGCGCTGGGCGTCGGGACGCAGTGGGCGCAGGCGTTCGGGGACCTGTATCGCGAACCCCCGGACTGGTATCATGGGCACGCTCTTTCGACCTTCAACTCTCACATCCTGGTCTCGAACCTGAACAGCATGTCCGCGGAGACGCACAGCGTGATGCAGTCCGCGCCGCGCAGTGCCCAGGGGTCGAGCTTCTCGAGTGGCGGGATCTCGGGAGGCGGCTTCTCGGGCGGCGGCTTCGGCGGAGGTGGAGGAGGCGCATTCTGACGTGGCTACCAGCATGAAGATCTCGGTCGGAGACCGCGTGGAGCCGTTCACGCTGCCCTACGAAGCCGGAGGAACGGTCGATCTGGGGGACTACCTCGGCCGCGACCGGATCGTACTCCTCTTCTTCCCTCTCGCCTTCACCTCGGTCTGCACGGCGGAGATGTGCCGGCTCCGCGATGAGTGGAGCGCCTACGCGTCGCTCGACGCCGCCGTGTTCGCGATCTCCGTGGACAGCCCGTTCGTCACCTCGCGATTCAGGGCCGAGGAGAACATCCCCTTCCCCATCCTCTCCGATTTCAACCGCACGGTTTCACGTGACTGGGGCGTGCTGTACGAGGAGTTTCACGGGTTCCGGGGCGTCTCCAAGCGGTCGGCTTTCGTGATCGGGACGGACGGCACCGTGGCGTACGCGTGGGTGTCCGAGGACGCGGGCGTCGAACCGGACTATGAGGAACTCCTGCAAGCGGTTGCCGACGCACCCTGAGCACAGAGACAAACAGCAGCCACGGAGATGATCCGATGTCGATACCGCTCGCGCAGCAGCAGTGCATTCCCTGTCGAGGCGGGGTCCCACCCCTGGAGGGAGAGGCCCTCGACGCGCTTGCGAAGGAACTCGGGGCCGACTGGCGCGTCGTGGACGGCCACCACCTCGAGAAGGAGTACCGCTTCCCGGACTTCGTGACGGCGCTCGACTTCGTGAATCGCGTGGGCGGGATGGCGGAGGAGCAGAACCATCACCCGGACCTGTTCCTCGCGTGGGGGCGGGTCGTCGTCCGGATCTGGACGCACAAGATCGACGGGCTGACGGAGAGTGATTTCGTGTTCGCCGCGAAGGCGGAAACGCTGCACCGACCGCGGGCGTGAACCACACGACATCCCCGACGGCCATCGAGGAGTCCGGCGGCCAGGGACGACGGATCGGCGCGTACAGGGGCGCGGAGCCCGGGCCGCTCGTCATCTGCATCGCATCCCTGCACGGGAACGAGCCGGCGGGCATCGAGGCGCTGGAGCGGGTACTGCGCGTTCTCTCGATGAACCGGCTTCGGATGTGTGGGGACCTGGTGGGCCTTCGCGGCAATCTGCAGGCCCACAACGCGGGCACGAGGTTCATCGATGAGGACCTCAACCGCGTGTGGCAGCACGACCGCGTGGACGCGGTGCTGGAATCGTTGCGTGACGGAGGATCGGCGCGGGACGGCGACGGAGCGCCGATGGTCGGGAGCGCCGAGTTGGCGGAGCAACGGGAGCTGCTGGCGGCCTTCCAGTCGGAGCACCGGCGCGCGCGGGGGCCCATCCATGTACTCGACCTGCATACGACATCGTCGGAAAGCGCGCCCTTCACGACGCTCGGGGACACGCTTCGGAACCGGGCGCTCGCGCTCCGCCTGCCCGTCCCCGTGGTCCTGGGACTGGAAGAGCAGATCGACGGGGCCATGCTTCACTACTTCGACCGCCTGGGCTGGGCGAACATCGGCATCGAGGCGGGGCAGCACACGGTCGCGTCATCCGTCGACGTGCATGAGGAGGCCGTGTGGATCCTGCTCGAGGCCCTCGGGCTGATCGAGACAGGAGACGCCCCCGGCGGAGAGGACCGGCGGGCTCGCCTCGCCCACCGGGCGGAGGGTCTGCCACGCGTGCTGGATGTGCGCTATCGCCACGTGGTGTCGGAAGAGGACGAATTCCGGATGCACCCGGGTTTCAGGAACTTCGACCTTGTCGAGGCGGGGCAGGAACTGGCCGTCGATCGGCGCGGACCGGTGTGTGCGGGGTTCGCCGGGCGCCTCTTTCTTCCTCTCTACCAGCGACAGGGCGACGACGGGTTCTTCATCGTCCGTCAACTCGCTCCCGCGTGGCTCGTCGTCTCGCGGCTGCTGCGGGTGGCGGGCGCGGATCGCGTCGCCCCCTGGCTTCCCGGGGTGCGGCCGCATCCCGCGCGGGGCGACGCCGTCGTCGTGGCGCGCTGGGCCCGCAACCGTTGGGTGATCGGGCTCCTCCACCTCATGGGGTTCACCGCACGGGGCGAGAGCGGCGGGGCGGTGATGGTGCGACGCCAGGAAGGGCCCGTCCGCCAGCCGGAGTCTGCGTCCGGGGGCGGTTAGCGACCCGTGGCTCGTCGCCGGCCCTGGTTGGGAACGCGCGCCGCCGCGGTCGCGCTCACAGGCGCCGCCGTGTGGGTCGGCGCGTGCGGAACGGAGGTCACGCCGGCGGAGCCTCCGCAAAACCGGAGTCCGGTGGCGGTGGACGCCCTTCCCGACCTCGACGTGCGGCTCGGACATCCGGCCGTCATCGACGCCGCCGCCTGGTTCCGCGACCCGGACGGCGATGCGCTGACGTTCGCCGCGCGATCCCTCGACGCCGGCGTGGCCCGCGCGACGGCCGCCGGGAGTCAAGTGACGGTGGAAGGGATCGGACCGGGGTCCGCGACGGTGGAGGTCACGGCCCGCGATGGCGGCGGGCTCTCGGCGGCGCAGCGCTTCGAGGCGACGGTCGGGGCCGGGATCGCACTCTCTTTCGGCGTCGCGCAGGCGCGGGAGGGCGGCGCCGCGCGAATCGAAGTCGTGCTCGACGAGGCTGCGAGAGCGCCGCTGACCCTGCGCTATTCGCTGGGCGTCGATGACGCGCGGCTGACGGATGACGCCGATTCGGCGGACGTCGTGGACCAGGGCGAGGGCGAGGTGGAAGTCCCCGCGGGAGCGGCCGGCGCCGTCATCGAGATCCGGATCGCCGACGACGATGAGATCGAGCCGCCCCGGGAGGTCCTCACGCTCACGCTCGACCGGCCCGCGGCCGGGAGCGGCTTCGTGCTCGCCCCTCCTTCAAGCGCTGCGGTCGTCATCCGGGAGGGAGTGTGCGACCGGACGGCCGCCGTGCGCGACGCCATCGTGCGCGGGCTCCGGGCCGACGACTGCACCGCGCCCGACGGCCAGGCGCTGGCCGAACTCCGCACACTGAGGATCAGGCCGACGGAGCCGGGCCTCGAGGCCGGCCCCGGGACGACCCTCGGCGGACTGCACCCGGCGGATCTGAGCGCCCTCCCCGGCCTGGAATGGCTCTCGCTCCAAGACTACCGGCTCGGAGTCCTTCCCCCCGGTGCGTTCTCCGATCTCTCCAGTCTGGAGGTGCTCAATCTCGCGGGAAACCTCATCGCCGACCTGCCGCCGGGCGTATTCGCGGGCCTCCGCAGGCTCGAATGGCTCTCCCTGGTCGACAATCGGCTGCAGACGCTCCCGGCGGGCCTCTTCGGCGACCTCGCCGGCCTGCGGGAACTTTTTCTGCAGGACAACGAACTGCGCGCCCTGCCCCCCGGCGCGCTGACCGGCCTTCGTAGCCTGGAACGGCTGACCCTGGGCGGGAACGAAACCGCCTTCGCCTTCCCCGTGCGGCTCGTGCGAACGGACGACGAGGACCCGACGGCTCCGGGCCCCGCCACGATCGAGGCGCGGATACTGGAGGGCGCGCCCTTCGATGTCCGGCTCCCGCTTGTCGCCCATGGGGGGACGCTCTCGGTCGACTCGGTCCTGGTGCGGGCGGGCACCACGGCGAGCGCCGCCGTCACGCTCACTCCCGGCAGCGCCGCCGGTTCACCGGTCTCCGTCACCATCGGCACGGAAGAGGCGCTTGCCGAAGCCTGCGCCGACCGGTGCGACGGTTTCGATCTCGTCGCGGGGGATCCGCTCGTCGTGTCCAATCCTGCGTCGGTCACGATGTCCGTGCCCCGTGCGTATCTCACGCAGGCGGCCCAGGACCGGGAGGGCGGCGTGCCGTTGGTCGCGAACCGTCGCGCCCTGCTTCGCGTCTTTGCAACGGCCGATGAGGTCAACGGCTTCCTGCCGGGAGCCGCGGCGACCTTCTTCCTCGACGGAGTGGAGACGTATCGAACCGAGCTTGTGCCCCCCGGGGGAGGGATCCCTCTCGCGGTCGACGAGAGCCGGCTCGAGAGGTCCTTCAACGCCGTCATACCGAGCCGGGTGCTGCAGCCGGGCGTGAGCATGGTCGTGGAACTCGATCCGGACGACACGCTCCCCCTGACCTCCTCGAGCCGTTCCCGGTTCCCGGCCGAGGGCCGGCACGATCTCGACGTTCGACAGCTGCCCCCGCTGCGCGTGACACTCGTTCCCGTGCAGTATCATTCGGAGGAGAACCGGGACGTGAATCCGGGCGTGGCGGCGTTCGCGAGCGAACTCGCGACGGCGGCGACGGACGGGGGATCGGCCATCGCCCGGAGCGTGCTGCGTCACGCCCGCACGGTGCTGCCGGCCGGCGACCTGCACGTGGCGCTCCGCGAACCCTACCACACGTGGGCGGACACCTCCGAGGCCGGGATCGTCGGCCTCATCGGCGAGATCGAACTGCTCCGGATGATGGAGGCGGAAGACCACCGGGCGTACTACAGCGGCATCTTCGGAGTCCCGAAACCGCTCTCGCGGCACCCTGACGCCTACTGGACCGACGGGCTCGGGATGCTGGGCGGGCGAAGCTCTCTCACGGGCTCGCACGGTCCGGACGGCCTGCTGCAGAGGACGGGTCGCCTCCGCCTCGTGTTCGCGCACGAGCTGGGGCACAATCTGGGGCGCCCGCACACCCCCTGTAACGCCCCCGTCACCGATCCCGGGACGGTGGATCCCGACTATCCCTGGCCGGATGGCCGGATCGGAGTGTGGGGACACGATTTCGGGGACGGCGGCGGCGACGGTGGCGGTGACGGATCGGGCCTCGGGCATCTGTTCAATCCGGAGGGCTACCACGACCTGATGTCCTACTGCTACCCGCAGTGGATCAGCGACTACAGTTTCACGAGGATGCTGGAGTTCCGCCTCGAGGACGCCGGCCGTGCCGGGGGCTCGGCGTCCGCACGCGCCGCGGATCGGGGAAGTGCGCGGAGCGACATGCTCCTGCTCTGGGGCGGGGTGGACGCCGGCGAACTGCGGCTCGAACCCGCCTTCGTGTACCCGACGACCGCACGTCTTCCCTCGTCGGCGGGTCCGTACCGCCTGTCGGGCCGCGATGCGGCGGGACGGATCCTCTTCTCGCTCAGCTTTGCACCGACTTCGCTCGCCCACGGGACGCATGATGAGAACCGCGCATTCGCCTTCGCGATCCCCTTCGATCCCGCGTGGACCGAGACCCTCGACCGCTTGACGCTGCGGGGCCCTGAAGGTTCCACGACAGTGGACCGCTCCCGGGGTGGCCGCGCGGCAGTGCTCGTGGACGAGATGACTGGACGCGTCCGCAGCATCCTCCGACACTTGCCCGGCACGGCGGGGGCGACGGCGGGAACGAGGGTTCGAACCCTGCGCGGGCTCCCCCGCCATCCAGACTGAGGCTACCGAACACTGTCCAGGCTCTGATGGGCCGTTTGCTCCCGACCGCCCTACCGATTCATGGCCGTACCCGGCCCGCCCGCTGCGGAGACGGCGCCGCGCCGTGGCGCCTCGGCATCGAAGGGTTGGACCCGCTGCTTTTCCGGCGCATCGCGGACTGTGACGAAGCAAACGCATGAAATCAATGCGTTACGTCCGAAGGCAGGCGCCGTGCCGAGGACTACGCGAGGATTGCGAGGACCTGCCGCAGCGCGTCGATGTCGCGCGGTTCGTTGTAGACGTTAGGCGAGACGCGCAGGGCATCTCCACGCAGCGAGGCATAGACGCGGGCCTCGGCGAGGCGGGCGTCCACCTCGGCAAGGTCGCAGCCGACGGGGAGGCGGACGCCGAGGATGTTTCCGGTGCGCCATTCGTCGTCCTCGATCGCCCAGCCGCGGACCCGCAGTTCGTCCGCCAGCCCGGCGAGGAGCGCACGGCAGTACTCGAGGATGTTCGCCGGGCGCCATGCGAGGATGAGGTCCAGCGCTTCGATCAACATGGGGATGAGGATGAAGTTGGATGTCTGGCCAACGTCGTATCGGGCGGCCCCTTCCCTGTATTCGTCGGTGTAGTCCACGAGACCCTGAAAGTCCTCGGAACCGCGGCGCGAAATCCACGTTTCCTCGAGCGGCACACCGTCGTCGAAGCGAGCACCGTAGTACCCGAACGCGGTCGAATAGGGCCCGAGGAGCCACTTGTACCCGACGGTGATCAACGCGTCCGGACGAATGTTTTCCACGTCGAACGGCACGGCGCCGACGGACTGTGAGCCGTCGACGACGAGCGCGGCGCCGACTTCGCGCGCCCGTTCCCCCGCCGCTTCAAGGTCGATCCGGGTGCCGTCCGTCCAGTGGCAGTGAGGCAGCGCCACGACGGCGGTGCCCGGCCCGATCGCTTCCAGCAGGCGCTCGTTCCAGAGCGCGGCGGACGGAGGCGGGCCGGGGCGATCGACCGTTCGGACGTCGCACCCGTGGGCCGCCGCCTGGCGCTGCCAGGCGTAGACGTTGCTGGGGAATTGTTCGCCGAGGACGACGATGTTCTGCCCCGGTTCGAGTGGAAGATTTCGGGCCGCGACCTCGATGCCGTAGGACGCGGAGGGTGCGAGCGCGATCCGCTCCGGCGGAGCGTTGACGAGGCGCCCGAAGCGTTCTCGGGCACGGCCGCAGTCCGTGAAGAACGCCTCGCTCGGGAAGGGCGTGGGCGAGCACTTGCGGCGGATTCCCTCCATCCCGGCCTCAGCGACCGAGCGCGGCAGGGGTCCGAGATAGGCGCAGTTGAGGAAGTGTGCGCCCTCTTCGAGTTGAAAGAGACGCTTCTGGCACGCAAGCGTGGACTCGACCGCGATACTCACCCGGCTGTGCGTCTCATTGGCCCCGACGCGTTCGGCGTCGTGACCGTTCAAGCTTCGTCATGAAGGAGCAGCTCCCGCTGGGGGTCCGACTTCAAGATCCTCGCCGGCGCCACTGGATGTCAAAGAAGGCGCCGACTCGGCGAGGAGCCCTCTCAGTCTGGCGCGGTCCACCTTGCCCGTCGCCGTCCGGGGGAGACGGTCGAGCACCTCCCAGCGGCGGGGCACGCGCGGACCCGACAGCCGTTCGCGGCACCACGGATCGAGCCGGGCGGGGAGGTCGGGCTCTTCGCCGACGACGACAGCGACGACGACCTGCCCCCACCGGGGATCCGGCACGCCGACGACGGCGGTTTCCCGCACTTCCGGGTGGGCGGCGAGCACGGCCTCGACGTGGGCCGGGTCGACGTTCGCTCCTCCGCTCACGATCCGGTCGCGCAGCCGCCCCGTCACCTCCAGGCGACCCTTCTCGTCGAGACGGCCGAGGTCGCCCGTCGCGAACCATTCGCCAGTGGGCCGCACGGGCTCTCCGACGTATCCCCGGAACAGTGGGTCGCCGCGCACCTCGATGTGCCCCGCGGCGGGCGCGACGTCCGGCCCTTCGCCCGCGTCGCCGGGCGGGCGGATCCGCACTTCGACGCCGGTCAGCGGGACGCCGGCCGACCGGTCGCCGGCGCGCACCTCCGCCGGAGTCGCCGTGGTGACCTGCGACCCCGCCTCGGTCAATCCGTACGTCAGCGCGATCGGCCACCCGGCGGACAGCGCCCGCTCCGCCAGATCCGGCGGGGTCGCCGCGCCGCCGAGCAGGACGGCGCGCAGAGAGCCCGGCGGCCGGGCGCCGGCGGCCAGCAGCCCGTGCAGCATGGCCGGCACGAGCGAGAGGTGCGTCACGGCGAGTTCGCCGAGCGCCCGGGCGACGGAGGCGGCGTCGAACCGCGGCCCCGCCAGCGCGACCGTGGCGCCCGCGGCCGCGGCCCTCAGCGGCACGGCGAGCCCTCCGATATGCGCCCAGGCGAGCGTCGCGAGCCACCGGTCGCCCGCGCCGAACCCGAGGCGCTCGTTCGAGGCGATGGCGTTCGCGCGCAGCGACCGCCATTCGTGGGCGACGAAGCGAGGCAGGCCTTCGGTGCCGGAGGTGGGGAGAATGACGCCGGCTCCGGGGAGACCCGCCCGTGCCGAAGGCGCGGCTGGAGCGCGGCGATGCGTCGGAACGGAATCCCGCAGATGCAGGGCGATCTCACCGATCCCGGGGACCGCGAGCGGCCGGGACCTCCACCCGGCGGTCGGCCACGCCGCAGCCTTCCCGGTGAGGGCGGCGTCCGGCTGGAGCGCCGCGACAAAAGCGTCCCGCTCATACGACGTCCACTCCCCGTGTGCGGGCGCGAGCACCCGGGCGCCCCCGGGCGCGGCTTGCGGCGCGACCGCGGCAAGGGCGGCCGCGCCGGCCGGATCCAGCGGGAACTGGTGAGCGACGACAGCCCCCGCCTCCACCCCCTCTTCTTGCAGTACCCCGGCCACCGTGTCGCCCGCGGCGCGGATCTCGGCGGCCGGCCACGCCCGGTCTCGCGACACGAGCGCGTAGGACAGGGCCGGGACGGAAGTCGCGGGTTCGTTCACCACAGGCAGCCCACCGCGAACAGGAGACCCCAGGCCCCGGTCGTCCGCGCCGTGGCGGCGAGGGCGGCGTTAAGCGCCCGCGGGTTCTCGTACGTCCACACGACCCGTAGCGGCGCGGCCGCGAACAGAACCGCGCCCGACGCGAGCAGCGTCCCCGCAGGCCACCATCCCGCCATGACGCCGACGGGCGGCACGGCCGCGGCGACCGTGATGAGCAGCGAATATTGGACCCGCGTCGCGGCCGGGCCGATCCGCACCGCCAGCGTGCGCTTTCCCGCCGCCGCATCCGTCGTGATGTCGCGCAGGTTGTTCACCACCAGGACCGCCGTGGCGAGCGCCCCCGCGCCGAGTCCCGCGATCAGCGCCTCGGGCACCCAGCGGAGGAGCTGCACGTAATACGTGCCGGTCACGGCGACGGGACCGAACAGGATCCACACGGCGAGATCGCCCAGCCCGTGGTAGCCGTACGGCCACGGCCCACCCGTGTAGCTGACAGCCAGAAGGATCGAGCCCACGCCGATCCACACGACCGGCCATCCACCCACGATCGCGAGATAGATGCCCACCGCGAAGGCGAGTGCGAACGAGACCGCCGCTCCGAGCCGGACGGCGGACGCGGTCAGGAGGCCGGCCTGCGTGACCCGCGGAGTGCCGAGCCGGTCGGCCGTGTCCGCCCCGCGCGCGAAGTCGGAGTAGTCGTTCGCGAAGTTCGTGCCGATCTGAATCAGCAGCGCGGCGCCGAGCGCCGCCAGAAAGGGCGCGACGGCGAAACCGCCGTCCTTCCACGCCAGCCCGCCGCCCGCGAGCACGGGCCCTGCCGCGGCCGGAAGCGTGCGCAGGCGCGCGCCGGCGATCCACGCGCCCGGGCTGCCGGGCGTTACGGACGCCAAGGGTACTGTCGGAAGTTCGGCGCGCGCTTCTCGAGGAACGCGTTCTTCCCTTCCTGGCCCTCCTCCGTCATGTAGAAGAGCATCGTCGCGTGACCCGCGAGTTCCTGGAGCCCGGCCTGCCCGTCGCAATCCGCGTTCATCGCCGCCTTCAGGCACCGGATCGCGAGCGGGCTTTTCCCGAGGATTTCGCGCGCCCAGTCGACCCCCTCCGCTTCCATCCGCGCGAGCGGCACGACCTTGTTCACGAGCCCCATCCGCTCGGCTTCCTCCGCTCCGTACTGCCGGCACAGGTACCAGATCTCCCGTGCCTTCTTCTGGCCCACCGACCGCGCCAGGTACGAGGAACCGAACCCCCCGTCGAAGCTTCCCACCTTCGGCCCCGTCTGTCCGAACACGGCGTTGTCCGCAGCGATCGTGAGGTCGCACACGACGTGCAGCACATGCCCTCCGCCGATCGCATATCCGGCGACGAGCGCGATGACCGGCTTCGGCATCGAGCGGATGAGGCGCTGGAGATCGAGGACGTTGAGGCGCGCGACCCCATCCTTCCCCACGTACCCGGCCGTACCGCGCACCCTCTGGTCGCCGCCGGAGCAGAAGGCCCATTTCCCGTCCCTCGAAGGTCCGTTGCCGGTGAGGAGAACGACGCCGATCTCCTCGTCATCCCTCGCGTCCTGAAACGCCTCGTACATCTCGAACAGCGTGTCGGGACGGAACGCGTTGCGAACCTCGGGCCGGTTGAAGGCGATGCGGGCGATCCCGTCGCTCTTGTGATAGGTGATGTCGCCGTATTCGCCGGCCGGCTTCCAGTCGACGCCGCTTTCCGGAGGGGAAAAGGTCTCTGCCATCTCGGGGTCTCCCTCAGATCTCGCGGCGCGCCGCCTCCTTCGCGCTTTCGATCGCGGCGGTGCGCTGCTGCCAGTTGTGTTCACGCTCGACGCGCGCCTCCGTGAGGCGAAGGCCGCGGCCCTCCGACTCCGGACCCGGTGCCTGCACCGCCTCCCGCAATTCGGCGACCGACGAGACGGGACGGTGCGGGATTCCGGCTGCGGCGGCAACCGCGCCCAGATCCACGGATTGGGGCATGACGACGTACGGGGTGAAGGGCGGGTCATGCTCGCGGATCGGCAGCATGTGGAAGATGCCGCCGCCGCGGTTCTGGATGACCACGAGGTGGAGCGAGATGCCGGGCGGGCGATCCACCAGCAGCGCCCCCACATCGTGGAGCAGTGTGAGATCGCCGATGAGGGCCGCTGCGGGCCGTCCCGAGGCGGCCGCGGCACCGAGTGCCGCGCTCACGTTGCCATCGATCCCGCTCGCGCCTCGAAGACCGAGGGCGTGCAGCGGTCGATCCGTCGCACGCGCGAAGGCGTCCACGTCGCGAATGGGCATCGAGTTGCCGATGAACCAGGGCGTCCCCTCCGGGAGACTGCGCGCCATGGTGTAGGCGACGGCGCCCTCGAACCACGTCTCCGCCAGCGACGGGTCCACCGCGAGGCGCGCCGCGCGGTCCACTGCCCGCCATCGCTCGACCCAGGCCCCTTCCGCTTCCCCGGAGTCGGCCGCGGCCGCACGCTCGAGGGTCGCGACGGGATCGCCGGTCAGCGGTCTCGCGCCCGTGGCGAGATGATCCCGCCAGCCGTGCGTCGCGTCGAGTACGAACTGGGGCACGTCCGCGTGCCGCTCCAGGTAGCGACAGACCACCGCCGAGGTCGGCGCGCGTCCGACGCGAACGATCAGATCGGGGCGCAGCGCCGCGGCGACGTCATCGGCCCGGAGCGAGAGATCGGCGCCGCTCATCGTCCAGCGCTCCGCGCCGGCGCCGAAACGGGCGCCGGAGAGCGGATCGGCAATGAGCGGAGCGCGAACCCGGGCCGCCAGCGCCAGGGCGGCGCGGCCGATCCCGGACCGCTGGTTGGGACCGCAGACGAGGAGCGGTCGGCGAGCGCCTTGCAGCAGGGGGGCGAGTTCGCCACCGGCATCCGGCGGCGAAACTCCGGGCGCCTCGCCGAGCGTCGCGGAGCCGGGGAGACGCGGCTCCAGACCGGGGGGGACATCGCCCGGGACGTGGACCGGCTCGAGCGGCTTCGCGAACTGAACGTTCAGATGCGCCGGCCCCGCAGGGGGCCCCAGCGCCGCGCGCCACGCCGCCTCCACCGCGGTCCCGAGCCGGGCGAGCCCTGCGGCGGTCGGTTCCGGAAGCGCGACGTCAATGGATCGCCGGGCGTAGCGGCCGAAGAGATCCCGCTGGTCGATCGTCTGGTTCGCGTCGGTGCCCCTCAGCGCCGCGGGCCGGTCCGCCGTCAGCGCGAGGAACGGGATCTCGCTCCGGCTCCCTTCCACCACTGCCGGGAAGAGGTTGGCCGCAGCGGTGCCGGAGGTGGTGACGACCACAGCCGGCCGGCCGCTCGCCGCGCCCACGCCCAGAGCGAAGAAGGCGGCGCTCCGTTCATCCACGTGCGCGTGAAGGGTGAACCGGTCGTCCGCAGCCAGCGCCTCCACGAGGGGGGCCGAGCGGGACCCGGAACCGATGCAGGCGTGCGACACTCCGCGGCGGCCGAGCCCGTCGACGAGCGCCCGCGCCCACAGTGCGTTCCGATTGGGCGCGGCCGGCGTCCGGCTCACCGCATCCGCGCGACACCGAGCGCCGCGAGCATCGTCTGCAGCTTCACCCGGGTCTCGTCCCATTCCGCCCGAGCCCGGGAGTTGCTCACGAGGCCCGCGGCAGCGTAGAGCCGAAAGAGCGGGCCCCTGGCGACCCCGCCGCGCAACGCCGGAGCGAACTCCCCGTCACCTTCTTCGTCGAACCAGCCAACGGGACCCGCGTACCAGCCGCGACTCTCCGTCTCGCGCGCGCGGATCATTTCGAGGGCGTTGGCGCGCGGATCGCCGCACACGGCCGCGGTCGGATGGAGCTTCTCCACAAGCGACAGGATGTGCGTCCCGGGTCGCGTCTCCGCCTCCAGATCCGTGCGCAGGTGCTGGATCCGCGGCAGGCGCAGGAGGGCGGGCTCCGGGATCGCCCCGATCCGGACGCCGCCGTGGCGCAGCCGTTCGACGATGTCCTCGACAACGACGAGGTGTTCCTCCCGGTTCTTGCGGCTATCGAGCAGCTGGCGCCCAAGCCAGGCATCCGATGCCGGATCCGAGCCGCGCGGCGTCGACCCCCCGACCGCCATCGTGCGAAAACGCCGGCCGCGCAGCGAACCGATCAGTTCGGGGGCGGCGCCGACGAGGAAGCGGTCGCGCGCGAACTGCATCAGGTAGAGGTGCGCGAGCGGGTTCGCTGTGCGCAGAGCGGTGAGAACCGCGGCGGAGTCCGGCGGTCTCCCGAGCGTGATGTCGATCGAGCGCGCGAGCACAACCTTTCGCACGCGGCCGGACCGGATCTCGTCGAGGATCTCGTTCACGGCGCGCTGCCATTGCCGGCGATCCACAAGTTCCTCGATCGCGGTCGCGGACGGGACGGGCCCCGGCGTCGCCCCGCGGCGCTCGAGCCCGGCCAGTTGCTCGCGCGTGCGCGTCGCGCGCCGGCGGAGCCGATCGATGGCCTGATCGCCGGAGGTGCCGGCCGCGAAGCGGCGCGTCACCGTCAGCCACGCACCACGTTCGTCCGCCTCGACCTCGTAGGCCGGCAGCACGAATCGCGCACCCGGGAACGCCTCCCAGAAACCCGGCTCCCGATCCGCACGGCGCGCGGGGTCGAAGGCGAAGCCGCCGTGCATGCGCGGCCGCCGCGCCTCCCCGTCCAGGTCGAGGACCCACGGTTCAGAAAACAGTGTCGCCGCGCGCTCCCGCGTCCAGGCGATGAGATCTGCGGGCGGGGGTCCCGGCACGCCCTCCCGGCTGTCGATCTCCGCGGTGGAGCCCGCGTGCGCGATCCAGTGCGGGCCGCTCTGCCAGAAGCCGCGGACGCCGACCGTCGGCGAGGCGAGCACGGCCTCGGGCTCGATGCTCGGCAAACGCAGCGTCACGCTGGCAAAATACCCCGCCCCGCGCGCGGCCTCGACCGCCTCCTCCGCCCGCTTCTCGCGGGAGGGCCGCGACGCCTTCATGCCGTCGCCCTCATGCCGTCGCCCTCATGCCGTCGCCCTTCGATCTCGCGCACCGTCCTGTGCGCGATCGCGTGCAGTTCGGCCGTCTGTCGGGGCGTGGCCGCATACCCGCCCGACAGGAGGAGCGTTAGCGGGAGCCCCTCCCCGCGCAACGTGCCGATGACCCACCGATCCCTTCGCTCCAGACCGGCGCGCGTGAGCGCGAGACGCCCGAAACGGTCGCCGGCGACGACATCCACGCCCGCGAGGTAGAACACGAGGTCGGGACGCGACCGGGTTACGGCCTCGGGCAGGAATCGTCGCAGCGCCTCCTCGTATTCCTCGTCTCCCGCGCCATCGGGCAGGGCCACATCGAGATCCGACGAAGTGGGCCTGAACGGGTAGTTCCCCGCCCCGTGCATGGAGAAGGTGAAGGTCTCGGGGTCATCGGCGAACACGGCGGCGGTGCCGTTCCCCTGATGGACGTCGAGATCCACGACGAGCGCGCGGCGAATCCACCCGCCGCGGCGAAGCACTCTGACGGCGACGCCCACATCGTTCAAGACGCAGAATCCCTCTCCGTGATCCGGGAACGCATGGTGCGTCCCTCCGGCCAGATTCGCCGCCACGCCATCTTCCAGCGCCATCCACGCGGCATTGACGGTGCCCCGGACGGCAAGTCGCGACCGGCGCACGAGCGCGGGCGACCACGGGAGCCCGAGGCGTCGCTCCTCCGCGCGGCTGAGGGCGCCGTGCCGGAGCTTGTAGAGGTACTCCGGCGTGTGCACGAGCGCCAAGTCCTCCCACGGGGCCTCCTCCGGCTCGACGATGTCCTTCGGCCCGATGATCCCGTCGCGTTCGAGGATCTGCCGCAGCGCGAGAAACTTCCCCATCGGGAAGCGGTGGCCCGCGGGCAGCGGCACCGTGTACCCGGCGCTGTAGGCGACGCGGAGCCTCGGCACTAGAAGAGCCGGAACTGGAGCCGCAGCAGGCGGCCGGGCTGCGGCAGTCCGCACTGATCGAAGACCGTCGCGTCCGCGAGGTTGTCCAGCGACAGAGAGGTCTGAAGCGTCCGGAAGGGCCCGCCGACCGCAAACTCCCGACTCACGACGAGGTCGACGCGGGCCGTCGGATCGAGGGCGACATCGGCGTCGAGATCCGGATCGACGCAGTACTGGCGTCCGATCGCCTCCACCGCGGCCCGCGCCCGGAGACCCGCGGGGAGTGGGCCCTCCATGTGCGCTCCCACGGCGATCCCGGGCTGGTACTCCGCACGCAGCGTGCGGCCCTCGAGCCGCCGGTCCGTGACCTCCACATGCTGCCACGTCAGGTCGCCGCCGACGGAGACCCCGCCCCACCGCGCGTCGCCGAGAAGCTCGATCCCCGCCGCGTCCACGCGCCGCCGGTTCTCTCGCCGGAACCTCCCATCTCCGAGCCCCGTACGCACGATCGCGTTCGAAAAACTCTGGACGAAAAGCACGGCCTGAGCCTCGACCTCCGCCCCGAACGCCTCCACCGTCCCGGTGACGCCCCCCTCTGCCGCGCGGAGGACCTCCGGCGCGAGTTCGTGGTTGGGTTCGAAGCGACCGAGCGCGCCCGAATACAGTTCCCGCAGCGACGGGAAGCGGACGCGGCGGCTCGCCCCCATGTGGAAGCGAACGCGCCGTCCGATCTGCGCGGATCCTCCGACGCGCGCGCCCCAGTCGTCGATCGTCTCGCGCGCTTCGCGCCCGCCGGTCTCCGGCGTGCTGCCGCGGTCCCAGCTCGCCCCCAGGCTGACGCGGGCGCCGGACCAGAACCCCGCGCCCGCACTCGCGAGCGGCAACTCGACCTCGCCGCCGAGACTGAACAGGCGCTGGCGAAAGGTGGACTCCCCGCCGGGCGCGATGCGCTCCACGTGGCGGGTCTCGGCCACCGTAAGCGCCGTCCGCAGGACCCCGTCGCCGAGTTCATGGTCGGACAGGCCGCGGAAGGTGAGAGTGCGGTCGTCCGCGAACTCCTGCCCCGCGATATCCTCATAGGCCAGCGTCTCGAACTCGTCGATCTGCGCGTCGCCGGTGTCGATTCCGATGCTGACCTCGAAATCTCCCGTGCCGAAGGGCGTGCGACCCCACCCGGTACCCGCCGAGACCGTGCTCACGACCCGTTTCGTCTCGGGCATCCTCCAGCGGCGCGGATTCGTCGTGTGGAGTTCCGGCGGAACCCCCCTCGCCGCGCGATACCCGAAGGCGGAGGTGGAGACCCACGCACCCCCTTCGGATTCGGCCCGGCCCGTGAAGAAGGCGCTCGCGTGATCGAGATCGCTGTTCAGACGCCGGTTCGGGTCGGTCGCGGCCGGCTGCACGACGCCGCCGGGAAGGGGCACGCCGTCGCGCGTCCGATAGGCGCCGCCCGCCTGCACGGAGACGCCGCCCTCCCCCGAGCTCCACGTGCGTCCGAGGCGCACGCCACCGAACGCCGCGCCGGTGGCGTCCATGCCGCCCTGCATCCCGTTGAGCCGCCGGTCCGGGTCCACGCTCCCGTGTCCGATCTCGATCGAGACCACGCCGCCGAGCACGTTGGGACCGTGGAGAACCGAGGAGATGCCCCGGAAGAGCTGGATCTCGCGCGCCGCGTCGACCGGAATGAGCGAAAGGTCCGTGCGCGCGTCCCAGCCGAGGGTCAGCGGCACGCCGTCGACGAGCACGGCGAGTTGACGCGCCTCGGTCCCCCGCAGCGTCGGCTGGGCCTCGCCGCGCGAGTTCTCGCGCACCTGCAGGAACGGAATCTCCCGCAACGCCTCCTCGAGCAGGGGGACCGCGGCCACGCGCGGGGACTGAAGGCTGAGGCGCACGGCGCTCGCGCCCGAGACGCTGGCGACGGGTCGCAGCGCCTCGATTCGGAGTTCGCGGAGCCGGAAGGAGACCGTATCCCGGGACACGGTATCCGGCACCTGCGCCGCCACGCTCTCCACCCCCGCGAGACTCGCGAGTGCGGCGAGAAGCGGCCACGCGCCACGCCGGGCGATGCGTCGTTCGACCTTCCGGTCCATCCTTCGAGTCATGCGCTCCCGCTCGCCGGCTCCACCGTCTCTCCCGAATCACCGCGCGGCGCCCGGCCGCGCGGGTTGCGATCCTTCAGGAAAGACGCGCAGAGAGCAAGAAGCGCTGCCAGGGCGGCCAGCGTCCCCACGACGTCGCCGAAGCGCACGTACACGGTTAACCCGTCCGTCGTCGACACATCCGCCACGAAGGACGCCGGATCGAAGAGTTCGGTGCGGTGCGACACTCTCCCCAGCGGATCCACGACCTTGGAGATCCCCGTGTTCCCGGAGCGCGCCGCTCCCATCCGCGTCTCGATGGCACGCATGACGAGGTGCGCCGGGTGCTGCCACAGCGCGCTCGAGCGGCTCCACCAGGCGTCGCGCCCGAACCACGAGTCGTTCGTGATGTTGACGAGGAAGTCCGCGCCGTTGCGCCGGTAGTGCCGCGCCAGCGGCGAGAAGATGGACTCGTAGCAGATCATCGTCCCGTACGCTGCGCTCCCATCCTCCGTGGCGATCTCGATCGGGGCCTGCCACTCGCCGATCCCGAAGTTGCCACCCGCATAGGGGATGGCCTGGAACCACTCGGGAGGCATGAACGGCACCCGCTCCACGAAGGGCACGAGAAAGCGCTTGTCATAGCGGTTGACGACGCCCTCTCCGGGGCGGAGATGGAAGGCGGAGTTGAACGGCTCGTACTCCCCATCCCCGAGATCGTCCGCCCCGCGCCCCCCGACCGCCACCTCGGCGTCGAGTGCCTCGGCCATCCCCTCCGCCCAGACGCGCGCCTGCTGCCACCCGGAATAGGGATAGGAGGGGAGCGAATCCAAGATGCCGGCCCCGAGCATCGTCTCCGGGAAGAGCACGAGGTCCATGCGTTCCCGGCCCGGCCATTCGGAGATCAGCGTCGCGGCCGACCGGAAGGCGCTGTCGGCCGACGCGGCGCGATCCGTGTTGCGCAGGTGCTGCGGGACGTTGGGCTGCACGACCCCCACCCGGGCCACCGGACGCACGTCCAGCGTCTGCCAGCGCACGACCGAATAGGCGATCGGGAGGGCGAGCACGAGCAGGAGTCCGGCCGCCGGCCGCCGCAGCGCACGCCGCCCCCCGGACCGGTACGCCAGGAACCCCGACGCGACGAGGGCGTTCGCGAGCGCGAGCCAGAAGGAGAGCCCCCGCGAGCCCACGAGGTCGGCCGCGCCCACGAGGATGGGATAGGCCGAGAGCGTGTCGCCGAACTGCATCCAGGGAAAGGAGACGTCCAGCAGATGGGCCCGCAGCACCTCCCCGGCGGTCCAGAAGACGGGGAAGACGACCTGGAGCGGCCACCGGAAGCGCATCCGTACCAGGTGGATCCCTCCCGCCACCCACGACATGAAGGTTGCGAGGATGAGGATCGGGGCGAGGAAGGCGAAGAACGCCCACCACGTGTAGAAGATGAGCGCCACGAGGAGCCAGTACAGGACGAGCGTGTAGTAGACGAGCCCGAAGAGAAATCCCCCCTTGCGGGCCTGCTTGCGGCCCTCCGCCGTCGCCGGGAGTCCCTCGAGCCAGACGATGAAGGGGACGAGCGCGACGAAGGACGTCACGAGAAGGTGGAAGGGCGGGTGGGCGAGCCCCATCAACACCCCGCCGAGGAGGAGGGGACCGGCCCGCTCGGGGACGATCCGCGCGCGCCAGTTCAACCCGTGCCCTCCGGCGCCGCGTCCAGTGCCACGTCCAGCGCCTCGCCCACGACCGTGAGCGTTGCCGCCACGTCCGCGTCGGTATGCGCAGTGGAGAGGAAACCCGCCTCGAAGGCGGAGGGGGCGAAGAAGACGCCCCGCTCGAAGCACGCCCGGTAGTAGCGGGCGAAGAAGTCCGTGTCCGCGCGCCGCGCGCCATCGAAGTCGAATATCGGACCCTCGGCGAAGAAGACGCCCCACATCGAGCCGAGCGCGGTCCCGCAGGCAGGGATGCCCCGGGCGCTCGCCGCCGCCAGGATGCCGTCCACGAGCGTCGCGGCGCGCCGCTCCAGACCGTCGAAAGGGTCCGTCCGCTCGAGTTCGTCGAGTTGGGCGATCCCCGCGGCCATGCCGAGCGGGTTCCCCGACAGCGTCCCGGCCTGGTACACGTCCCCTTCCGGAGCCATCCGCCGCATCAGCTCGCGGGGACCCGCGTAGGCCGCGACCGGCAACCCCGCGCCGAGGACCTTTCCGAGCGTGACGAGGTCCGCGGCGACCCCGTAGCGCTCCTGTGCGCCACCCCGCGCGACCCGGAACCCGGTCATGACTTCATCGAAGATGAGGAGCGTTCCGGCGCGGTCGCAGCTCTCGCGGAGACCCTCCAGAAAACCCTCGCGCGGCGGGATGAGGCCCGCGTTGCCCGCGACCGGCTCGACGATGACGGCCGCGAGCCGCGAGCCGTGTTCCGCGAACATCGCCGCCACCGCCCCGAGGTCGTTGTAGGGCGCCGTCAGCGTCAGGCCGGAGGTCGCCGCCGGCACGCCCGGCGAATCGGGGAGCGACAGCGTGGCGACGCCCGATCCGGCCACGACGAGAAAAGCGTCCGCGTGGCCGTGATAGCAACCCTCGAACTTCAGGATCAGCTCACGGCCGGTCGCGGCGCGGGCGAGCCGCACGGCGGACATCGTGGCCTCGGTCCCGCTGTTCACGAAGCGCACCATCTCCACGCCGGGTACCCGGGCGGCGACGCGTTCCGCGAGTTCGACCTCGCGTGCCTGGCAGGCCCCGAAGCTCATGCCGTCGCGGGCCGCGCGCGCCACGGCCTCCACGACCGGCGGCGCGGCGTGGCCGAGGATGAGCGGACCCCATGAGAGGACGTAGTCGAGATAGCCGCGCCCCGCCTCGTCGAAGATCCTCGCGCCCTCGCCGCGGACGGCGAACAGCGGCTCCATCCCGACGGCGCGGAACGCCCGCACGGGCGAACTCACGCCGCCCGGCATGACGCTGCGCGCCCGCCGAATCCAGTCGGAGGCGACGGCCGGCCGGCGAGGCCCGCGGCTCACCGGCCCCAGGCGCTGTCGAGTCCCAGGACGGGAAGCCCCCGCCCCGGCTGCGCGGCCGCAGACGGCGCGGCCCTTCCCCGCTCGGACGCCCGGCGCACGACTTCACGGACGCGCCCCGCGAGGTCGAAGTCGGCGGCCCGCTGGATCTCGACCCGCACCAGCGAACCGGGGGCGAGGCCGTTTCCGCCCACGAGCACGGTCACGCCGTCCACGTCGTCCGCCTGGCTCTCGATGCGGCCGAGATGCGCCGCGCCCGGAGGGTCGTCATAGAGGAGTTCGAGCGTCGGCTCGTCCGGGGCCGCGGGCGCGTCCACGACGGCGACGCGTTCGCGGCCGACCTCCGCCGCAAGCCGCTCGCGGCTCACGGCGCGCTGGACCTCGAGCACCTCCTCGAGACGGTCCCGTGCCACCTCCGCCGGAACGAAGCTCTCCTCCATGTCGGCCGCGCGCGTCCCTTCCTGCGGCGAGAACGCGAAGGCACCGAGCCGGTCGAACGGCACCTCATCGAGAAAATCCACGAGTTCGCGGAACTCCGCGTCCGTCTCGCCCGGGAACCCGACGAGCACCGTCGTCCTCAGCGTGAGTTCGGGGATCGCCTCCCGCAGCCGGGCGACCTTCGATCGCAGCGTCGCGGCCCGCTCCGGCCGGCGCATGCGATGGAGCACGGTGTCGCTCGCGTGCTGGATCGGCATGTCGATGTACGAGAGGAGCCGCGTCTCGGACGCCATCAATTCGACGAGCGGTTCGCGCAGGCCCGCGGAGTAGATGTACAGGAGACGGAACCAGGGGATCGATGTCTCGCGCAGCAGCGCCTCCACGAGCGTCGCGATGTCCGTCCCGTCCCGTTGCTCCCGCCCCCAGTGCGCAAGGTCCTGGGCCACCAGGTTCACCTCCACGGCCCCCTGCGCCTCGAGGCGCTGCGCCTCGGTGACGATACGCTCCAGTTCGAAGGAGCGGTGCTTCCCCCGCCAGAGGGGGATCGCGCAGAAGGCGCACGCGTGGCTGCACCCTTCGCTCACCTTCAGGTAGCGGACATGGCGCGCCGCGACAGGGATCCGTTCCCCCGGGTGCGCGCCCCCGGCCGGCGCCGGTCCTTGAAGGAGTCCGCGCTCGCGCAACTCCGGCACGAGGCGGTCGAGGTCTCGCAGCCCAAGCAGGAGGTCGACCTCAGGCAGCGACGCCTCCATTTCCTCCCGATACCGCTCCACCATGCACCCGACCGCCACGACGCTGCGGCACGCCCCTTCGCGCTTCAGCCGCTCCGCCTCGAGGATCGTCTCGATCGACTCTTCCTTCGCGGCGTCGATGAACCCGCACGTGTTGACGAGGATGACCTCCGCTTCCTCCACACCGGTGCGCTCGGCTCCGTGGCCGACGAGTTCGGCAAGCATGCGCTCGGAGTCGACGGTGTTCTTGTCGCAGCCGAGGCTGATGAGCCCTAGTCGCATCGCACGTCGTCGGGAAAGACGGGCACCCCCTCCGGGGGCGCGTACTCGAAGACGCCGGGGTCGATCCGGGCCTGCGGTTCGAGGGGGCTCAGCGTCACCGTGCGGAGGGTCTGGTTCTCCTCGCGAATGCGAAAGCGGCGCACGTAGCGATCGGACACACCGATCCACAGGCGGACCTCCACGTATCTCGCCGGGAGTTCCCGCGGCGTGAGCGACACGATTCGCGTCTCCACTCCATCGATCTCCCCGGTACCTTCATCGACCGCGTCGTAGGTCGTCCGCGCCTGCGAGAGCAGACGTCCGAGGATGTCGACGGTGCCGATTTCCACGCCCTCCTCCAGGGATGAGACCATGACCTGATCGTGGAGCGAGGGTTCGTAGAGCCAGAGACAGGATCCGTCCGCCACGTAGATGTCGCCGGCCGGTTCGTCGAAGTCCATCCGGAACCGGTTCCGTCCCGCCTGGTACCAGGTTCCGCGGCCCTCGCGGGTGCGGCCGAGAAGCGGGTTCTCGATACGCTGGGCGAAGGCCGCCTTGAGCCGGTCGAGCGAAGCGTAGGCCGAATTCGCAAGGGCGAGGAGCGAGTCGACGCCCACCTGGCCAGCCTCGTCGTCCACCGGTCCGGGGTCGTCGTCCGCCGGCGCGGGCCCGTCAGCCACATCCACCGGCCCCGTGCCCTCCGGGTCGGGAAGCTCCGGGTCGGGAAGCTCCGGGGCCGGAACGGGTGCGTCTTCACTCGGCGCCGCGCCGTCGGCCTCTTCCGGCTCCTCGACCCGGGGCTCGCTCTGCCCGGTCGCGGCATCCCCCGTGGCCGCAGGTCGCGCCGGCGCGTCGCGCGGGCCGAACTCCGCCTCGATCCGTGCACGTGCCTCCGCGACCTCCGCGGAATCCGCATCGGAGCACGCCAGCGTGAACGCACTCGCGAGGAATCCGGCCGCGAGGAAGCCGGCGCCCCGCGAACCGGACGGCGGCGAACGGAAGGGTCTCATGGTTCGTCGACGTTCCCGGCGTCCAGATCGCCCAGCGTCGCGAGCACCTCCCGCGGCTTCGATCCCTCCGCGGGTCCCACGATCCCCGCCGCGTGCAGCTGGTCGATGATGCGCGCCGCCCGTCCGTACCCGATCTTGAGCCGGCGCTGAAGCAGGCTTGTCGAACCCGCCGCGTGCGAGATCACGATCTCGGCGGCCTGCCGGAACAACGGGTCCCGGTCCTCCGCACCCTCGTCCGAGACCCCCGATCCACCCTCTTCCTCCTCCAGTTCCTTCAGCAGGTCGAGGATGTCGCGCTCCGAAGCGGCCTCCTCCTCGGCTCTCTCGGCCTCCGCACGCGCCTTCGCCTGCTCCCGGTACCAGTCGAGGAGGCGTTCCGTCTCCTTGGAGGAGATGTAGGCGCCCTGGATGCGGACAGGATCGGATTCGCCCGGCGGCAGGAAGAGCATGTCCCCGTTCCCGAGCAGGCTCTCCGCTCCGTTCTGGTCGAGGATCGTGCGGCTGTCGATCTTCGACGCGACGCGGAACGCGATTCGGCTCGGGATGTTCGCCTTGATGAGGCCGGTGAGGACGTTGACCGAGGGGCGCTGCGTCGCGAGCACGAGGTGGATCCCGACCGCCCGGGCCTTCTGGGCCAGCATCGCGAGCGGCGTCTCGACCTCGGACTGCACCGTCATCATCAAGTCCGCCAGTTCGTCGATGATGAGGACGATGTAGGGGAGCGGCCCCTCGTCGTAGAGCGCCGGGTCATCCATGACGCCGCGCTTCGGGAGGAACACCTCGCGCCCGCCCGCGATCCGGCCGTTGAACTCCGCGACATTCCGGCATCCGTTCGCCGAGAGCAGTCCGAAACGGCGCTTCATCTCGTAGACGGACCACTTCAGGACGGACGCCGCCTCTTCGTTGTCCGTGATGACGGGGTGGCGGAGGTGCGGGAGGTCTCCGTAGACGGACAGCTCCACCATCTTCGGATCCACCATCAGGAGCCGGAGTTCGGCGGGCGTGTACCGGCACACGAGACTCGTGATGAGGGCGTTGATGCACACCGACTTCCCCGACCCGGTCTGGCCCGCGATGAGAAGGTGCGGCATCCGTGTCAGATCCGCGCACGTCGGCTTGCCGGAGAGGTCGCGGCCGAGCGCGAGCGGGAGAGCATGGCGTCCCCTGCGATAGGACGGGCTCTCGAGGATCTCGCGCACGAGCACGATCTCCGACGCGGGGTTCGGCACCTCGACGCCGACGGCGCCCTTGCCGGGGATCGGCGCCACGATCCGGACGGACGGCGCCTTGAGGGCGAGCGCGATGTCATCAGCGCGAGCGGAGATCTGTCCCACCTTCACGCCCGGCGCCGGGACGACCTCGAACTGCGTCACGACGGGGCCCGTAGTCCAGCCGCCGATCTCACCGGCCACGCGGAAGGTCGCGAGCTTCTCGATGAGGATCTCGCCGAGGCGGTCGAGATCGCGCACGCCGAGGCCGCTGCCCCGCCCCGTCGGCTCATCGAACAGCTGTATCGGCGGGACCTCCGAGGAGCCCGGATCGCCGGCTTCCTTCAGTTCCGGGACGGGAGGCGTCTCATCCTCCGGTGCCGGATCCGGCTCGGGCGGCGCGCTCGCCGGTTTCGCAGGCTTCCGTTTCTTCGCGGCGCGGCCGCGTCCGGTCGCCGCCTTCACCTTCGCTTCGTTCGGCGGATCGGGCTTTGCGGGCGGCCGGGGAGAACGAGAAGGCCGCGCGCGGCCGGCGAAGGAGCGGCCGAGCCCGAGGACCGCGCCGCCGGCGGCCGCGACGCCGCGGCGGAGCGAGCGCCCTCCCGCCGTCACGGCGCTCGTCAGCGACCACCGCATGGTGACGAAGAGCGTGAGCACGAGGACGCCCGCGGCGAGGAGCACCCCGCCGACGCGGCCGAACACCTGCGCGAGGCCGTCCCCGGCGGTCGCGCCCAGCCAGCCGATATCGCCCGCGCTCCCGGGTCCCGGCCCCGCGATGAGCCGGTAGAGCGACGGGAGGACCGCAAGCAGAACGACCGAGAGGACGGACCAGCGGAGGGCCCGGGTCGGATCGCCCCATCCGAGGAAATGCAGGCCCCACATGAACGCCGGGACCGCGACGAGCGGCGAAAGGACTCCGACGGCCCTCTCGAGGTTGTCGTGAAGCAGTTCCCCGGCCGGCCCGATCCAGTTGGCCCTCCCGGCGACCAGGGGAGACAGCAGCGCGAAGGCCACCAGGAGGCCGAGCAAGATCAGCGCGACGCCGAGCACCTCGCGCCGTTGCCGTTCATCCACCATCACGCATCCTCCCCGCCCCGACTGCCAACGAGGGCACCGTCCCGCCAGATCGGCACGACCTCGAGATCATCCAGCCCCGCGCAAACCGCAAGATCCGCGCTCCGGCCAATCGCGTGCAGCAGCCGGCCGGCCGCGGTACCGGCGAGACCGGTCGCTGTCGGCGGTCCCAGGCGGGCGGAGAGGGCCTGCGCGGCCCGTGCGCCATCGGTCAGTTCGGCCTCCGTCACTGTCCGGACCAGCCGCTCTACAAGATGGCCCGCGCACCACGCGTCGTCCATGCTCACGCGCCCTCGCCGCCCGGCGCACACGATCGCGACGTCGCGCCCGGCCGCGTTCGCGTCCGCCGCAACCCGGCGCGACACGGCGCCGGCGTTCCGGAAGCAGCCCAACCGGAGCGAGCCGACGCCGGCGGCGCGCGCCGCTTCGATCGCCGCCGTCCCGTTCGTCGTCGTGAACACCAGCGTACGGCCGGCCACCGATCCGCGTTCGAACTCGCCGGGCGCGTTCCCGAGATCGAAGCCGCGCGGCGGGAGGCCACGGCGTTCCCCGCACAGGAGCGCCCCTCCATCCCGGGCCGCTTCCGCGCGAGCCTCCTCGACGGTCCGCACGGGAATCACGCGCGCCGCTCCGGCCGCAAAGGCGGTTGCGATGCTCGTCGTCGCCCGGATCACATCGACGACGATCGTCACTCGTCCGCGCGGGGGGCCGATCTCGAGTTCTTCGGGAAGCCACAGCACATCGATCGCGCTCACGGGCGATCGCCGCTCACGAGCGGGTCAGGAACCGCTCGACGAACCCCGTGTCGATGCTCCCCGAGATGAAATCGGGGTGGGCGAGCACCTTGCGGAGGAAGGGAACCGTCGTGTGAACGCCTTCGAGGATGAACTCCTCGAGCGCATGGTAGGCGCGGATCCGGGCCTCTTCGCGCGTCCGGCCCCAAACAATGAGCTTGGCGAGCAGCGAGTCGTAGAACGGCGGAACGACGTAGCCGCCGTAGATGTGCGTGTCCACGCGTACGCCGGGCCCCCCCGGCGCGTGAAACGCCGTGACGGTGCCGGGCGACGGACGGAAGCCCTGCTCGGGATCCTCCGCGTTGATTCGGCACTCGATCGCGTGCCCCTGGAACTCGATGGGCTGAGGGATGGCCAGCTTTTCCCCCGCCGCGATCCGGATCTGTTCCTTGATGAGGTCGACCGACGTCACGAGTTCGGTTACGGGGTGCTCGACCTGGATCCGCGTGTTCATCTCCATGAAATAGAACTGGTCGTCCGGCGCGAGCAGAAACTCCACCGTCCCGGTGCTTTGGTATCCGATGGCTTTCGCCCCCAGGATCGCCGCCTCTCCCATCGCCTCGCGGAGCTCCGGCGTGACGGCCGGACTCGGCGCTTCCTCGACGAGCTTCTGGTGCCGCCGCTGGCTCGAACAGTCGCGTTCCCCGAGGTGCATCACGCGCCCGTGACGGTCGCCGACGACCTGGATCTCCACGTGACGGGGCCGCTCGATGAGTTTCTCGAGATACACGGTCGGGTCGCCGAAGTTGGCCTCGGCCTCGTTTCGCGCCATGGCGAAGAGGTTCTGGAACTCCGCTTCCTCGAATGCGGCGCGCATGCCCTTCCCCCCGCCGCCGGCGGCCGCCTTGATCATGACGGGGAACCCGATGCGGCGGGCTTCCTCCAGAGCCTCGTTCTCATCGTCGAGAGGCTCCGGCGAGCCCGGGACGACGGGAACGCCCGCGGCGATCATCGTCTTTCGCGCCTCCGCCTTGTCCCCCATGCGGCGGATCTGTTCCGGCGTGGGCCCGATGAACACGAGACCGCTCCGCCCGCAGATCTCCGCGAACTCGGCGTTCTCCGCCAGGAAGCCGTAGCCGGGGTGGATGGCGTCGGCGCCCGTGATCTCGGCCGCGGCGAGGATCTGCGGGACGTTCAGATAGCTCTCGCGCCCCACCGGCGGACCGATACAGATGTCCTCGTCGGAAAAGCGGACATGGAGCGAGTCGTGGTCGGCCTCCGAATACACGGCGACCGTCCGGATATCGAGTTCACGGCACGCGCGCAGGATGCGGAGCGCGATCTCGCCGCGGTTGGCGATCAGGATCTTGCGGAACATGGGCCCGGCCGCGGCTTCAGTCGGGCTCGATGCGGAAGAGCAGCGCGCCGTACTCCACCGGCTCGGCGTTCTCGACCGCGATCTCCCGCACGACGCCCGCGACGTCCGATTGCAGCTCGTTCATGAGCTTCATCGCTTCGAGGATGCAGAGGGTCTGGCCGGCCTCTACCCGGTCCCCCACGGATACGAAGGGGTCGGCGTCGGCTGCCGGCGCCCGGTAGAAGGTGCCGACCATGGGAGACAGCACCTCGAACAGCCCGGACGCGGGCGCCGCCTCGGCCGGCAGGGAGTCGGGCGCGGCCGCCGGCGTCGGCGCGACCTCCCCGCTGCCGACCGCCGCCGCCGGCACGGCCGCTGCGGGCACGGCCGCCGCCACGCGCGGGGACTTTCTGATCCTGACTCGGGTCGGGTCGCCCGTCTCCGAACCCACAAGCTCGACGTCGAGGCCGTCCACGCCCGAGTCCTCGACCAACTCGATGAGTCCCTTCAGCCAATCCAGGTCCATGGTCAGGTCACCCGCGTGATGTACTTGTTTTCCGTCCTGTCGACGCGCACCACGTCGCCGGTTTCGAGGAAGAGCGGCACCTGGATCACGGCGCCGGCCGCCAGCCGGGCCGGCTTCGTTCCGCCCTGGGCCGTGTCCCCCCGCACTCCGGGGTCCGTCTCGACGATCTCCAGCTCGACGAATTGCGGCAGTTCGACCGCGAGCACGACGCCGTCACGGTTGAGGCTCTGACACTCCATGTTCTCCTCCAGATACTGGAGCTGGTCCTCTCCGATCTGGTCTCCCGACATCGGAATCTGTTCGAAGGTCTCCATGTTCATGAAGTAGTACAGGTGGCCGTCCGTGTACGTGTACTGCACGGGTCGCCGTTCCAGACGCACCTCCCGGACCTTCTCGCCGGCGCGGAAGGTCTTGTCGATCACTCCTCCCTCCATCACGTCCTTGAGTTTCGTGCGGACGAAGGCGCCGCCCTTTCCCGGCTTGACGTGCTGGAAGTACGTGATCGAGTAGAGGGTGCCGTTGAGTTCGATCACCATCCCTCGACGAAAATCCGAAGTATCTGCCATGGTATCTGCCAGGTATCCTGCTAGAGCCGGACGAGGGCGCGTGGAAGGCGGGTCAGCGTGCGGGCACCGGCCTCCCCGATCCGCACATCGTCCTCGATGCGCACGCCGCCGCGTCCGGGAAGATACAAGCCCGGTTCCACTGTCACCACGTTTCCCCGCTCGAGAACATCGTCGGAGCGGGACGAGAGGCTTGGGCCCTCGTGCACGTCGAGTCCGATCCCGTGTCCCGTGCTGTGACCGAAGAAGCCGTCCATGTCGTGGCGCGCGAACGTCCCCCGTACGACCTCGTCCACCTTGCGGCACGCGACCCCGTCGCCGATCACCTCGAGCGCCCTCCTCTGAGCTTCGAGCACCTGCTCGTGAAGGGTCGCCTGCCAGGGTTCGGGTGTCCCCCTCACGAAGGTGCGCGTGAGATCGCTGCAGTAGCCGTCCACGCGGGCGCCGAAGTCGATGAGGAGGAGATCCCCGGGCTCGACGCGTCGGTCCGTGGGCGTCGCGTGGGGAAGCGCGGAGCGTTCGCCCGCCGCGACGATGGGGTCGAACGGCAGCGGACCCGAGCCTCCGCGGCGGAGTTCCATCTCGAGCGCGGTCGCGATCTCGCGTTCGCTCGGTGAGGCGGACCATTCCATGGTCGACAGCAACCGGTTGAACGCGCTCTCCGCCACCGCAATCGCCCGTTCGATGGCATCGACTTCGTCGGCGGTCTTCACCTGCCGCAACGTCCGGATGAGATTTCGCAGCGGAACGAAGGCGATATCGGGGAGCATGCCGCGGAGAGACTCGTAGTCGGCGACCGTGAGCCCCTCGGCCTCGAACGCGATGGGGCCCGCGGCGTCCGCCGCGACTTCGGCGACGCCGCGGATCCACCCCTCGCGGCTGATGTGGGTGCGGATCGAGTCCGCCACCTCGATGTCGACCTGCTCCTCGTAGCGAAAGTCCGTGACGAGCACCGGCGGACTCTCGAGGGGGATCCACAGAGCCCCGGCGGAGCCCGTGAAGCCGCTGAGGTAACGTACGCTGGATCGGGCGGTCACGAGGACCGACCGGCGATCGGCGGCCCTCGTCGTCGCTTCGAGCCGAAGGCGCCGGGCTCCCGGCGGCGTCACTCCGCTTCCGCCTCGGCGCTCCCGCGGAGATGCTGGATGAGCGCCTCGAGACCGAACAGGTAGCTGGAGACCCGGAATCCCGTGATGACGCCGATCGCGAGGTCGGAGAGGAGCGACGTGTGCCGGAACGGCTCGCGAGCGAACACATTGGACAGGTGGACCTCGACGAAGGGACGACCGGAGCCGGCGAGGGCGTCGCGGAGCGCCACGCTCGTGTGGGTCAGGGCGGCGGCGTTGACGAGCCACGCATCCACCGCGCCGGTGTTCGCCTGCACCCAGTCAACGATCTCGCCTTCGTCATTGGACTGGAGGAAGATGAGCGAGGCGCCGCCCGCGTCCGCGCGCTCGCGCAGGAGCGACTCGATCTCGGCCAGTGTCCGCGTTCCGTAGTGGTGGGGCTCGCGGCGCCCCAGGAGATTGAGGTTCGGTCCGTTCAACACGCCGATGCGGATGGATTCGCGCACCCGCTCAGTCCGATCCCGCGGGAGCTTCGCCGTCGAGGATTCGGCGTAGCTGCTCGCCGATCGACTCCGGGACGGCCGGATCCGCTGCCTCCGTCGCCTCGGGCGCGGGCGGAACCTCCCGAGGCTCCCCTGCCTCCCCCGCGCGGCGGCGCATCTCGGCGATCGCAGCGATGAGTTCGGCGTCGTCCGGGTTGCGGGAGAGCATCTGCTCGTACACGACAATGGCGCGGTCGAAGAGACCCTGGCTCGCGTACAGTCCGGCGAGCGTCGAGGTTTCGATGCTCTTCGTCGGAACGGGTGCGGCGCCCGCCGCATCGCCCATCGGCGCGGCCCGCCCAGCGGCTTCAGCGCCCCGCCACGTTTCCTCGAGCACCTCCAGCCAGTCGTCCGTCGAGGAGCCGCCGGAACCGTCCGCCTTCGTCTCGACGCGCTCGACGCCCAGCGCGATGCAGGCGAGCGGGTTCGCGGGATCGAGCGTCAGGATGTGCTCGAATTCGATCCGCGCGGCCTCCTCGTCACCGAGTTCGAGCAGCACGCGGGCGTGGAGCAGGCGCGCGTCCAGATAGTAGGGGTGTTCCCTCAAGCCATCCCGGATCACGGCCAGGGCGCGTTCGCGCTCCCCCGCTTGCCGGTAGAGATCGGCGAGGCGCGCGAACGTGTGGGTCCGCGGCTCCGATTCTCCGCGGCGCAGGAGCTGTTCGATCTCCACGGTCTGGTCGTCGGCGGCCACAGGCTTCGCAGGGAGAAAAGCGGCAGGTTCGGGCCTTCCGACCCAGTCCCCGGCAACATACCGACCGTTTTTTTTGGTTGTCAACGAACGTCGCGGGAATGCGGTGGGGCTCCTGTCTTTCGTTGCCCGGAACGCCGGGCCGGCGTACGTTTTCGACCGATCACGGGACCGACGCGTTCGGTCGCGTTTCCGGCCCCGGCGCGGCCGCGCTCGGGCGACTCGATTCAAGACGACAAGGTGGGTTCGGCGTCTCATGTTCATGCGGAAGATGCGCGGCAGCGCGAGCCTCGTGATGGGCATCATGGCCGCGGCCTTCGTGGGCTGGCTGGTGTTCGACGGTATCAACGCGATGCAGGGAGGGAACCTCGGCGGGCAGATCAACCCCGTCGTGGGGCAGGTCGGAGGACAGGACATTCGCTACAACGAGTGGAACATCTTCCTCCAGAACCAGCTCGCGGTGAGCCGCGCGGCCGATCGCGGCATGACGGATGAGGACGTACGCGTCGTGACCGAACGGGCCTGGGAGAGCCTGATCAGCGCGACGCTGATTCAGGCGGAGCTGGACCGGCTCGGCGTCAGCGTCTCCGACGCGGAGGTGCGCCAGGCGTTCTTGACGCAGCCACCGCAGGAGATGTTGAGTTATCCTGGGTTCCAGACGGACGGGCAGTTCGACATCGACAAGTACCGCCGGTTCTTCACGGACCCCGCGACGGACGAGACGCAACTGCTGCAGATCGAGGGTTACTACCGCTCCATCCTTCCGCGCGCGAAGCTGCAGACGCTCGTCCAGAGCGGCATCTACGTGTCCGAGGAGGAAGCGTGGCGATTCTATCGGGACACGAACGAGCGGGCCCGCGTCCGTTTCGTGCGGGTAGACCCGGCCCTGACCGTGGAGGACTCCGAGGTTTCCGTTTCGGAGGACGAAGTCCGGCAGGTTTATGACGAACGCGTGGATGAGCTCATCCGACCCGCCAGCGCCCGCGTGAACCTGGTCAGCATCTCTCTCCGACCCTCCGTCGCCGACTCGCTCGCCGCCCGCGAACGGGCCGCCGCCCTCGCAGACCGTGTGCGGGGGGGCGAGGATTTCGCCGAGGTGGCGATGGCGGAGTCCGCGGATTCGATCTCCGGCGTCGAGGGCGGCTTCATGGGCAAGCGTCCGACGAGCGCCTTCGACCCGCGGCTCGCCGAGGTAGCCGCGGACGCCCCGCTGGGACAGGCCACGGACCCGGTCGAGACGCCGTTCGGGCTGCACGTCCTGCAGGTCGACGAGCGTACCGCGGACTCCCTGGCGCTACGCCAGATCTACGTTCCCTTCGAGATTTCCGGCGCCACCGAGGACTCGGTGTTCACGCTTCTCGACGACCTGGAGGATCTTGCGCTGCGCACGGACCTCCTGACCGCCGGCGATTCCCTGGGAGTGACGATCCGCACCGACGTACAACTCCTGGACGGCGTGGACTTCATTCCGGGCGCCGGCCAGCTGGGGGTGGCGAGGGAGTGGGCCCTCGGTCCCGAGAGCGAGATCGGGGATCTGTCCGACTCGTTCGAGAACCCGTCGGGGTTCCATCTGCTCGAGCTTCTCGGACGGCGGGACGAGAGCACGATTCCGTTCGAGGAAGCCGGGGTCGGGATTCGCGCGGAACTGCTCGTGGAGAAGAAGAAGGAACGTGCCGCGGAAGTGGCCGGCGGTCTGCTCGCCGCAGTCGCGGCGGGAAGTTCTCTCGACGAGGCGGCGGAGGAACTCGGGTGGTCGGTCGAGGAGACCGGGTTATTCCGCCGGGGCGACTTCGTCCCGGGACTCGGCCAGGGCACCGAGGCGGTCGGATTCGGATTCGGGGCCGAGGTCGGCGAGTTCAGCGGCGTCCTCGACGCCGGTGATGCGGTGGTCGTCGTGGAGGTACTGGAGCGTGAAGAGACCACGCGGGAGGGGTTCGACGAGGTCAGGGATGCCGTGCTGGGGCAATTGAGCTTCGAGCGTTCCCAGCAGTACGTGCAGAAGTGGCTGGTTGCGCTTCGCGAAGACACGGTGGTCGAGGATCACCGCGCGAGGCTCCTCCTGCAGCAGGACGCCCAGCCGATGATTCCGGGCTTCTGAGCCCGAGCCGCTGATCCCGAGCCGCAGAAAGACCCGCCGGGCCACTGCCCGGCGCGGGGCTGCGGCCGCCCGGGTCCCCCGGATCCCGCCCGGTTCGGGCTAGCTCTCCGTGTTGGCGGGACGAGCCTGCGCGGTCTCCTGGTTGGCGGCAGCAGTCGACGGAGGCGCGGTGTCCCCCGTGATCTCGGCCCGCACGTCGCCCTCGACCTCCTTGATCGAGCCCTTGAACTCACGGATCCCGCGGCCGAGAGAACTCCCGATCTCGGGAAGCCGCTTTGCGCCGAAGAGGAGCAGGATAGCGAGGAATACGAGCAGCAACTCCCATGGGCTCAGACCGAACATCTCAGACTCCTTGGTTGTGGCTCATCTCGGGCGCACGGTCAGAGAAGCGACCGGGCGAACCAGGCGACGAGCACGACCCCGACGACGCTCAACACGTTCAGGCGCAGGACGATCGGCCCCAGCGTGAATGCGAGCACCTTGAGATCGAATGCAAGCGGCTGCAGTGAAGCCGCGACCGTTGTAACAAAAAACTGACGCGCCGCTGACGGGGGCAACGTAACCGTCGCGAGTTCGGTGAGCAGCCCCCCGAGCACGAATCCCCCCGCGATGATGAGGACCAGGCGTATCGGGGAACGATGGCGTCGACTTCCGAAGTTCACTCGCTACCGTACTCTCTCGACTACGTAATCCACAGCGAGGCTCAGCGCCTCGAGGCACGGACTCGCCGGCAGGCGCCGGAGCCGGTCCCGAGCCCGGTCCGCCCGCGACCGCGCTTCCTCCCTGGCCGTCTCCACGCCTCCATGCGCTTCAACGAGATCCAGGATCTCCTGCACGGCTTCGGGGGAGGGTTCCGGGTCCGCGAAGAGCCCTTCGACGGCGCGTCGCTCCCCCCACTCCATCTTGGGCAAAGCGGCGATCAGGGGCAACGTTACCTTGTGTTCCTGCAGATCCTGTCCGCGCGGCTTCCCCATCACCCGTGTCGACGAGGAATAGTCGAGAAGATCGTCGACGATCTGGAACGCCATCCCCAGATGATGCCCGTACTCGCGCAGGGCGTCCCGGTATTGCGGCGCCCCCGACAGTGTCCCGAGTTCGCACGCCGCGGACATCAGGGACGCCGTCTTGTGCTCGCACAGCCTCTCGTAGTCGTCGCGCGTGAAGTCGAGGCCGTCGTGGAGCACGAGTTGCCGCATCTCCCCGATCGTCATGCGGTTCGCCGTGTCGGCGAGGAGGGCGACATGATCGAGCTTTCCGAGCGCAACGACCTCGATGACCGCCCGCGAATACAGGTAGTCTCCCGCGATGATCGCAACCTGGTGCGTCCAGCGATGGTTGACGGTGGGCCGGCCTCTTCGCCTTGCGGAGTGATCGACCGCATCGTCGTGCACGAGGGTCGCGACATGCAGCAGTTCGACGATGGCGCCCAGTTTCACGGCATCCGGGGAGGGGCGCCCTCCAACGCCGTTTGCGAGGAGGAGCAGAGTGGGCCGCAGGAGCTTCCCGGACCGCGCAAACAGGTAGTCGCCCACCTCGTCGAGGGCTTCGAACCCCGATGGCGCCATCCCGCGGAGCTCGCGCTCGACGGCAAGGAGCCGGTCCGCTACGGGCAGGCGGACGTGTTCCAGATCGATGGCGGTGGTCGGGAGCATACCCTCCTCGGTGCGCGAGCTGCGCATGAAGTGCACGGGAATGTTGGAAGGCCCGAGAGGAATGTCAAAAGCGCCGGGGGCCCAGCCCGCCGCCACCGAAACCGCCCTGGCCGTCCTGCGTCTGCTGGTCGTAGTCGAACTTGAGATCGGGCGCATCCTGGAGGCTCACGCTCATCTGGAAGATGAAGTTCCCGTTCGGCGAGCGGGCGAACATGAAGGTCGCGATCCAGCGGTGCAGGGAGCGGTCGAGCGTGATGAGGTGCTCCCCGAACTCCTTGTTGGTGAGGTTGTACGTCGTCCGCCAGGCGAGACGCCAGCTCGGCGACGGATTGAGCGAAAGGACCGCGTTGAGCGACTGCCGGTCCTGTGCACTCTGCTCCGCCCGGCCGCGCTGAAGGGAATAGGTCAGGGCCAGCGTCCACGGGCCGCCGGCCCGCAGGCCGGGGTCCGCCGGATCCGGATTCTCGTCGAAACTCTGCAGCCGGTATCGGGAGTCGGCCGCATTCCGCAGGCGGTTCTGGGGGTCGGATCCGCCGCCTCCACCCCCGCCGCCCAGTCCGAGCAGCCCGCCGAGACCGCTGGCCGAACTGAACGTGAAACTGCCCGTCAGGCTCGAAAGGATGGGGGCGAACATCCGATCCTCTCCGGTGCCGTCGAACAGGTCGAGAGACATGTTCAGGGACAATCCCCTGAGCAGATCCGAGTTGATGCGGTGCGACCAGCGGTCCGTCGTCAACGGCGACTCGTTCTCGCGGGACCAGTCGAAGGTGAGCGGACTCGAATTGATTCCCAGGAGGACGACGTTCCGGCGTGGCTGCGCGCGGCGCGGCGCATTGGGGTCCCCCGTGTCCGGTCCGGTGCCGGCCGGCGCCGCCTGCGGGGCGGCTGCCAGCCCCCGGGCAGCCTCGTCGGGATCCTCTTCGGCCGGTTCGGCCTCCGGCGCCTGCACTCCGGCCGAATCGCCGGCCGCCGCGAGGGAATCCGCCTCGGTCGTCGCCGCGCCGGACTCCAGGTCGGTCGAATCCGCTTCGAGCGAGCGGCCCTCCAGCAGCGCTTCCGCTTCGGGATCGAGTTCGACCTCCTCGCGCAGCTTGGCTTCGAAGGTCTGGTTCAGGGTGATGCGAAGCCGGTTCTCCTGCTTCGAGTTCGACACCGGAAACCCGGGGATCGCAAGCAGGGAGTCGGAGGCCTCCACGGCCGGCGAATAGTCGTAGTGAAAGCGCGGTGAGACCTTGTGGCGGATCCGCTCGAACGGGCCGACGCCGGGGAAGAACCCGTAGAGATCGGTGGACACCGCGGCTCCGAAGCGGAGACGCGTCGGCGCGGTGATGAAGTCTCCGTTCGTGTCGTCCGACTGAAACCGGCTCGCGTCGATGCTCAGGGTGGGACGAAGCGTCGTGCTCCCGACGAGATCGATCTGGTATTCCGCCTGCGCCCCGTAGTCCAGCTTCGAAACGCTCCCGGGCGTCGCGGAGGCCGTGGTGTCGGCGCCGGGCATCGGCTGGAACGGAAGTACGGTGTTCCGGTTGAAGTTCGTCCGTCCGCTGACCCCGAAGGAGCCGATGCGGATGGCGCTGTTCGCGGACGCCACCTCGGTTCTCTTGCCGTCGTTCTCTTCCTGGGTCCGGTCGAGGCGCGAAGCGGAGAAGGCGCCGTTGACGACGATGTTGTTTAACGGCCCGCTCCGGTTGCGGGGCGCGCGGAAGAGGGTCAGTGGCGAGAAGGTCATCTGAAGCTTGGGCAGCGTGAGGTCCGTCCGCCCCTTCTGCGCCCCCAGATCCTGGCGCCGGCTTCCGCTCAGGTTGACGGACGCGAAGGGGAACCGGTGCTGGACTCCGACGTCCGACGCGATTCGTTGCGTCTGGACCGTCGGGTCGAAGGTCTGACGCTCGAAGACGCTCGTGTTCGAGATGAAGTTGGCGTTGACCCGTATGTCCGTGACGGGGGTCAGCTCGTGATTGTGGCGCATCTGAAACTGCAGGGTCTTCTCGTTCCCGAAACTGTAGCTCGCGATGACGTTGCCCCGGAAGAACTTCTTGATCGAGCGGTATCGGAAGGCTCCGTTGAGGCGCGTGAACCGTCCGCTGAACCAGTCGGCCGTCGCCTGCGCGTCCATGAAATCGTTCCCCGCGAAGTAATACCCGAAGTCGGTGATGCTCCGCCGGGCGTTGCTGGAGGACGCCACGACATCGTTGAACCCGAAGCGCGGGGGCAGGAAGCCGCTCCTGCGTTCCTCCCGGATGTCCTGCGCAAAGAAGGGAAGCCAGGCGACGGGCACGTTCTGGATGTAGAGGGTCACGGGCCAGGCCACGACGATGTCGTCCGAGACGACCTTGATCTGTCCGGCGCGGAAGTAGTAGTGCGGTTCGTCGAGGTCGCACGACGTGAAGTTCCCGGTCTCGACGAAGGCGGTGCCGGAACCCCGCATGGTCATGAGCCCCCTGATGAACCAGTCGGCGCCCTGCTGGGCGAACGACGTTCGCGCATCCACGACGGTGCCCTTGGTGGAGGAGACATCGTAGTTCAGACACTCGTCGGAGATCACGTTCTCCCCCTCCCCGGAGAGCGAGATGTTGCCGCACCCTCTCACAAACTGCAGACCCGCCTCGTAGGTGATCGTGTCCGCGTCGATCGTGGACTGCTCGTACATGACCTGTGCCTCTCGATTGAGCTGCACACGCTGCCGGTCGACGTCCAGCTCGACGCCGCGCCCCTGATACTGGATGGCCTGATAGCCCGGCTCCCCGAGGAGTTGTCCGAAGATGTCGTCCTGTTGAGGGAAGGGGGGGTCCGGCGGACCGGCATCGACGGTGTCGGCGACCACCGAATCCGCGACCGCGGCCGCCACGGCGCTCGAATCGCCGACCGCTGGAGAGTCAACCGCTGCCGAGTCGCCGACCGCTGCCGAGTCGCCGACCGCTGCGGAATCGCCGGCCGCCGTCGAATCCGCCACGGGCACGTCCAGCGTATCCCGCGCGGTGGAATCCCGGGGCACGGAGTCCTGCGGCAGGGAGTCCCGCCCTGCGACCACCACCGTGTCGGTGTCCGCCCGTGCCGTGAACTCGAGGGGGCGGGCTCCCGCGGGCGCGGCGCGCGCGGTTTCGGTTGCGCCGAGACCGCCGAGCAGGGCCGCCAGCGCGAGGAGCGTGCGCAGCCTCAGACCGAGCTTCCTTCCCCCGATGTCCCCTCCGCGGCCCGCTCCTCCCGGCGCCGCCGGAGCACGCGGGTCATGATCACGGACACCTCGTAGAGAAACATCATCGGCAGCATCATCGCGAGCATCGTGTACGGGTCGGCGGGCGTGAGGAAGGCCGAGACCACAGCCATCACGACGATCGCGTGACGCCGGTACTTCGCGAGCCCCTCCGGCGTCACGATCCCGAGCAGCGACAGGAAGACGAGCGCCACCGGCAACTCGAAGATGAGCCCGAACGCCAGGATCAACCGGACCGCGAAGGTCAGATACTCGTTGATCATGATGACGGGATTGAGCTGGTCGAAGGTGAAGAAATTGAGCAGGATCCTGAGCCCGAGCGGCAGGACCAGGAAGTACGCCATGGAGATGCCGGCGATGAAGAGGATGGTTCCGGAGGCGATCGCCGGGATGGCGAACCTGCGCTCGCTTTCGTACAGGGCCGGCGAGAGGAAACCCCAGGCCTGCCAGGCGAGGTAGGGGAAGGCCGCGATGAGGCCCACGATGAAGCCGAGCTTGAGGATGGTGATGAACGGCGTCGTCACACTGGAGTAGTTCAGCGCCTCGCCCGGGAGGAGATCCGCGATCGGCCGCTGGACGATGCCGAGCACGTCCAGCTGCGTGACGGCCACGAGCCCGATGACCATGCCGACCAGGAGCGCGAGGAGCGCCCGGATCAGGCGGGTGCGAAGCTCATCCAGGTGATCCAGGAAGGGCATCTCCGCCTGATTGGTCGCACCCTGGGTCTGTCGCCGCAGCCTCATCGGCCCTGGTCGCCTCCTGCCGAGAACAGATCGACTTGCCCGGCCGCGCTGTGCCCGGCGCGTCGGAGCAGTTGTCCGAGTTGTCGCACTTCTTCCATGAACTCCGTGGTGTCCTGGAAGTTCCGATACACGCTGGCGAAGCGCACGTACGCAACCTGGTCCAGCGCGCGGAGCCGTTCCATGACGAGTTCTCCCAGCCGCAGGCTCGCGATGTCCCGCAGGTCCTCGGCCGCCATCTGGCCTTCGACTTCATCCACGAGAAGCTCGATATCGTGGTTCGACACGGGTCGCTTCGCGCAGGCCACGCGGATGGAGGCGAGGAGCTTCCCGCGGTCGTAGGTCTCCGAGCCACCGTCCTTCTTCATGACGAGCAGAGGCTCTTCCTCGGCCTGTTCGTAGGTCGTGAAGCGTTCGCCGCAGGAGAGGCACTCGCGCCGGCGGCGGATGACCCGGCCGCCGCGACTCGTGCGGGAGTCGACGACCCGCGCCTCCGGATGGTTACAGCGGGGACACTGCACGGTAGCCTGCCGTCACCGGACTAGTGTGGTGTCGCAGAAATCCCACGGCCATTCGAGCGCCGATGCATCCGCCCCTGCGGCGTTGCTCCTCCTCGCAATAGCTCTGCTATTACTCGTCGGAGCGCCTTGCAGGATCCGGCGCCTCGACGCTCTCGGTGGCTCGCGGATCTCTGCGACACCACACTAGCCGCCCAGCCTCTCGCGTTCCCGGCGGGCCTCCGGCGCCTCGGGACTGTTCGGATAGCCGCTCTCGATCTGGGCGAACAACCGCCTCGCCACCGCAGTGTTGCCCCGTCCCGCTTCGATCATCCCTCGGCGGAATAGCGCCGCGGGAGCCCGGCTCGAATCCGGATAGAGTTCCGTAAGCCGACGGTACTCCTCGAGCGCACTGCCGGGATCCTCCGCGTCCTCATAGGTGCGCGCCACCCAGTACTGGGCATCGGGCGCGAATTCATGGCCGCCGTAGACGGCGAGGAAATCGCGGAAGGCGTCGCGTGCGGTCTCGATGTTGCCGCGCTGGTACATGTCGAGCGCCAACGCGTAGAACTGGGACGCCTCGTCCGACCCGGATGCGGCGGAGGCGTCGGGGTTCGACTCGGCGCCGACCGGACCCGCGGCGGGCGGGCCCGCGCCCGCCGATCCCGGGAAGCCCATCGGCGAGGGGGTCCCCTGGCGACGCTGATTCTCGTAGATGTCGTTGAGCAACTGGTTGTTCTGGGCGGACATCTCTATGAGCTGCTCGAAGAGACCCTCGATCCGCTGGATCCGCCGGTCGAGTTCACTGCGGCCCGTCGTCTCCCGGCGTTGGCTCGAACTCTCGATCGATTCGAGATCCGCCTGAACCGCGTCCGCCAGCTGGCGCTGACCCTCGGCGAGAACTGCGATGTCTTCCCGCAGGGCGTCCCCCAACGTCTCGACATCGCCCCGGGACGCGCAGGCGGCGGCCGCAACGCCCAACAGCACGGCGACCGCCGCATTCCGCATTTAGATGTCTCCGTCCGTGATGACGAACTCACCGCGACGGTTCTGCCGCCACGCCGACTCGTTGCTCCCCCGGGCCAGCGGCATCTCCTCCCCGAACGTCACGACATCGAAGCGGCTGGCATCGAGCCCCAGGTTGGAGAGATAGTCGACCGCCGCCTGGGCCCTTCTCAGGCCGAGCGCCTGGTTGTACTCCAGGGAGCCCCGCTCGTCGCAATGGCCCTCGACCCGGAGGCGGATGCCGGACCGATCCCGCAGCGCGTCCGCCTTGCTCTGCAGAATCGCGGCAGCCGCGTCGGTGATGGCGGATTCGTTGTAGTCGAAGTGAATCCGCGCAACGATCGCCTCGCCCGCCATGGCGCGCTCGATATCCGCGGGCGCGGACTCCGCGCACGTCGTGCCTGGATAATCGCTTACGGCCTGCTCGAGCAATCGGCGCGCGGTCGCGTAATCGCCCTCCTCCATGGCCGCCATCGCCTGATCGCAGAGCCGGGCAGCAGCAGCTTCGCGCTGCGCGCTGTCATCCACGGCCGGGGGCGGCGGGGGTGGCGGGGGCGGCGGTACCGGCTCCGGTTCCGGGTTGCCGCTACACGCAGTCGCCAGAAGTGCCACGAGAAGAATGGGAGCGAATCGGTGGCTCAGCTTCATCGAGGTCTCCTTGTTTGCCAGTCGCGGGACGAGAATTCGGCGAGGACAGGGCGAACGTCGGCGCTGAAAACGCTGACCCGATCCCGGTTTCAACACGGATTCGTAACCTATCGCAGACCCGTCAAGTCGCAACCCGCAGGACGATTGCGGTCATGAGCCCGGCGGGATCGGGGGCGACCAGTCCGGGAGACCGTCGAGTCGTCCCGCCGTGAGGGGCCGGGACCTCCCCGTGAAGACATCGAGGATCCAGACGGTCGAGCCCTGGGCGTCGATCGACGAAAAGACGAGATGACGGCCGTCGGGCGCCCAGCTGGGGTCCTCGCTCTCGCCGCGCCGGGTCAGCATGCGCCGGTCGGTGCCATCCGGGTTCACCGTGAAGATCTGCCAGCGGCGATCGCTCAGGGCCGAATACGCGATCCGGTCGCCGTTCGGCGACCAGTCCGGGCCAGCCGCGTTGGTGTCCTCCCGCGGGTGGTAGATGCTGATGCGGCGGGCCGGGCCTCCCGAGACGCGACGGACGTAGACCTGCTGCTCGTTGGCCGGATCGGCCTCGTACGCGAACGACTCTCCATCCGGCGAAAAGCTGGGGTTCAGCGACTGGACCCGGCCGTCGGTCAGCTGCTCGCCGCCCTCGACCATGATGCGCGCGGTTCCGCCGACTCCTTCCGCGTACGCCAACCGCCCGTCCGGCGTCCACGTCGGCGTCTGAATGAGTCTCCCGGAGGCCACCGTTCGGCGGCTGCCGGTGATGAGGTTCATCTCCACGAGCGAGAAATACCCCGTCTCATCCTGGATCGTGTACGCGATCCGGGTCGCGTCGGGCGAGAAGGCGGGCGAGAAGACGTTGCGCCCTCCGGTGTCGATCCGCTGCGGATTCCGGCCGTCGCTGTCGATGAGCAGCAGGTAGGATGAGCCGTCGCCATCTCTCCGGCGCAGGGCGATCCGTGTCGCGGCGATGCCGCGCTGGCCTCCCGTCGCCCAGAAGACGATCCGGTCGGAGATCCGGTGGACCGACATCCGGAAATCGGCCGCATCCATCGGGGGCAGCGTGAAGGCCTGGACGTTCTCGAGGTTGCCGTAAACGACGTCGTGCAGGCTGACTCTGAGGAGCGGAGTCTGCGTCCCCGGCGCGACGGAGATCTCCGAGGTGACGAGCCACACGGCCCCGACCTGGTTCCAGAGCGCGTAGTTCGGGGTGCCGCCCCAAGTGAGCGTGTCGGACACCGCGATGATGTCGAACCGGTCGGAGTAGTCGAGGTCCGTACGAAGAATCTCGCCGACCGCCGCGCCCAGCTCCTCGAAACCGGCGCCCGCGGAGACGGGCGCGACGACCATGCCCGGCACATAGCGGGCCTCGTAGGTGAGGCCGAGGCGGAGCGCCCCGCCCTCCTGTCCTCCCAGCGGCGCTCCGGCCGCCGCGGCGGCGAACGCCAGCCCCGTAGCGACGGCCCGGCGTCCCCACCCGGCAGCGCGGCGTCGACGAAAGACCCTCGGCCGGTCCATTCAGCGGTCGCTCGGATCGAAGAAGAACGAGACGGCGAGCGCGTCGGCCGGAAAGTCGTCGGGAAGCGGGCCGAAGGCCCGGTCGCGGCCGGCGGACTCCACGGCCCCCATCGCCTGGGTATCGAAGATCAGGCTCCCGGACCTCGCCACCCACTCGAATCCCGTCACCCGGCCGTCCCGGTGGATGATGAAGTAGACCTCGGCCCGAAGCTCGCGGGCTCCGACGGGGGGCCGCCAGCGGCGCTGAATCTGGCGGATGATGTTCTCGCTGTATTCGGGCCAGGCCGAGGCTTCGCCGGCGATCCGGATCGTGCGCACTTCCTCGCCGACCTCCTCGGTCCGCGCGGGTTCCGGCTCCGGCTCGCGTTCGACCTCGACCTCGGCCTCCACGGTGGGCGTTTCCACCTGCGGCACCGGGTCGGGCGTCGGTTCCGGGGGAGGCGGCCGGTTCTCCTCTTCCGCGACCTCGGGCGGCGACGGATCGACGCGGATCGGCGCATCCTCCGGAGCGAACTCGACCATGTTCACCCGCACCGCCGCAGGCATTTCGGGCGGGCGTATCGCCGCGTCGCCGAACAGGACGAGAACGATGAGACCCCCGTGGACCAGGAGCGAGCCGTACACGGCCCGCCTGTGAGGTCGCCCGTGACGCTGCGGCCCTCCGCGCCGCCATGCGCGCCAACGCCCGGTTTCCACCCCTCCGTACGGAGTCATGGGCGGCGAAGGCTCGGGTCCGGGTCCGTGACCATGTTCAATACGCCTCCGGCCTCCTGAATCCGACCCATCACCCGGGTCGCCTGCCGAAGGGCGAGGTCGCCATCCGCCTTCAGGTACACCGCATCCGACTCGAAGCGATCGAGCGCCAACGCGAGCGTAGCGTCGAACTCCTCCAGCGTCACCGGCACGTCATCCAAGTAGATCTGCCCGTCCGCGTCGATCGAGACCACGAGCGCATCGGAGGCGCTGAGAGGCGCGGAGATGCCCTCCGGGAGGTCGATTTCGATGCCGCCCTGGAGAATGGGCGCCGTGATCATGAAGATGATGAGGAGGGTGAACGCGACGTCAACGAGGCTCGTGACGTTGATCTCCGCCACGACGCCGATACCGTCGGCCTGCTGCGTAAAGCGCCTTTTCATCCCCCGCTCCTCATCCTCCGACCGCCGGGGCCCCGGCTCACAGGCGACCCTCGCGCGCGAGCGTCCCCACGAACTCGCTCGCGAATCCCTCCAGCTCTCCCACGAACAGACGCAGGCGGGAGGCGTAGTGGTTGTACGCTATGACCGCGGGAATCGCGACGGCCAACCCCGCGACCGTGGTCGTGAGTGCTTCGGCGATGCCCGGCGCGACCGCCGCGATGTTCGCGGACCCCTGCGACGTGATCCCGATGAACGAGTTCATCACGCCCACGACGGTCCCCATGAGGCCGAGGAGAGGACTCACGGAGCCGATGATCGCGAGCCAGGGCAGCCCGTGCGCAAGTTCGTCCTTCTCCTCCGAGAGGCTCTTCTCGAGCACCAGCCACAGCGCTTCGAGCTGCGTAGGGCTCAAACCATCCCCGACGTGCGTGGTCTCGAGCGCGCCCGGCCGCAGTTCGGAGAAGAAGGCGATCCCCTCGCGGAACACCCGTCTGAAGGGGGAATCGTCCAGCTCCGACAGCGCGTCGTTGAGATCCACGAGCCCGTTGGCCCCGGCCATCGCGAACACGAAGTCATCCGCCCGCGCGTTCACGGCGCGCAACTCGCGGAACTTCCAGATGATGAGGACCCAGGACACGAGCGAGAAGGCGGCGAGCACGGTGAGGATGACCTTCGTCGGCAGAGTCGCGCCCAGGATCATGTCGAGGGGGGAATCGATCACGCGAGCAGAAAGGTCCTGCACAAGTTCCAGGCCCCCTCCGACCCCGATCCCGACCCCCGCCATCACGTGCGCCCCCCCTGCACCCTGTCCGGGCTCATCCGCTCTCCCCCCACTTCTCTCCCCTCACTTCCCTCGTTTCCTCGCCGAGCCATGGTTCCACCCGACGCAGACACTCCTCGCCGTCAGACCGTTCGGCGAGCCACCGGATGGCGCGTGTCGGCCCGTGCAGAACCTTGTTGAGCGCCGCGTGACTCGCCAGCCGCAGAGCTTCGTCGGCGTCGTCGGGATCCGGGGCGCGGGCGGCGACGGCATCGGCGACGAGACGGCGAGCGGTGTCCCTCAGCGCCCGCACGGCCGGGTCCGCGCGACGACTTCGACGCCAGGCCCGGTATTTCGCGACGTGTCGCTCGATGATCGTCTCCGCGCACTCGCGCTCGTACTCTCGGGCCGCCCGCGCCCGATCCACGACCTGCCTCAGGTCGTCGATATTGTACAGGAACACATCGGAGATCCCGGCCACACGCGGATCGACATTGCGGGGCACGGCGATGTCGAGGATCACGAGCCGCGCGCGCCCGCTTCGCGGGCCGCGGAGGTGCTCCGCGCGGAGGAAGGCCGCCTCCGACTCCGTGCAGGCGACGACGAGATCCACGCGATCCAGCGCCTCGAGCGCCGCGCTCCTTCGCATCGGGAGCGCATCGAGGGGCCGGCTCACGCGCTCGGCCCGGACCGGGTCGCGGCTCGCGAGAAAGACACGCCTTGCCCCCCCCCGCTTCAGGCACTGCACCGTGAGTCTTCCCATCTCGCCGGTCCCGAGCACGAGTACGCTGCGGTCGTCGAGTGAGCCGAACACCTTCCGGGCGAGATCGACCGCCGCGCCGGGGATCGAGGTCACGCCGCTCGCGATCGACGTGTCGGCCCGCACGCGCCCGCCGACCTCGAGGGCCGACTGGAACAGGCGATGCAGCACGGGCCCCACCATGGGACGCCCATCCCGATAGGCTCCGCGGACCTGGCCCTGAATCTGCGGTTCGCCGACGATGAGGGATTCCAGTCCGCCGGTGACGCGGAACAGGTGGCGGACGGCGCGCGCCCCCTCAAGCGTTGCGAGGTATGAATCTCCCTCGGCCCCCAGGCCCGACACCTCGCACAGCGCCTCGCGCCCGAGGCGGTCGAGCGTTTCCGCATCGCTTCCCGCCAGGTAGCACTCCGTCCGGTTGCAGGTGGAAAGCACGACGCACTCCGAGACGCCCGGCCTGGCCGTCAGATTCTCGACCCACTCGGTTCGTCGCCGTTCACCGAGTGCGAAACGCTCCCGGACGTCGATGGGGGCGGTCCGGTGGCTGAGTCCGACCGCGACGAGCGCGTCGGATCCGGCGGTCGCGGCTCCGCGTGCCTCAGAAGGGGAGATCGTCCTCACCCGCGACGGACCGGTTGGAAAACTCGGAGAAATCGGAACGCTCCTGCCGCGGCTCCGTCGTCGAATAGCTCTCTCCGCCGCCACCGCTGCTCCCGAGCATGATCATTTCGAGCGCGCGGATCTCCGTCGTATACCGCGTCTGGCCGTCCTGTCCCTCCCACTGCCGGTACTCGATCCGGCCTTCCACGTAGACCCGGTCGCCCTTGCGCAGGTATTGCTCACAGATCTCGGCAAGACGGTCCCAGCAGACGACTCGATGCCACTCCGTCTTTTCCTGCTGGTCGCCGGCGCGAGTCGTCCAACGGCGGCTGGTCGCGACGGAGAGCGTCGCCACCCGCGTACCCGTGTTCGTCGACCGCACTTCCGGGTCCGCACCCAGGTTTCCGATGAGTGTCGCCTTGTTCAGACTGCGCGCCATTCCCGCCTCCCCGCTGATCGACTTGAAGGTCCATGGTGGTGGTGATGCCCGGAAGGATCAAGGTAACGGAAAACGATCAACGGACCAGCAAGCGGCGCATGACGAGAGCGTCCTCCTTCGGACCCGCATAGTATCCGCGACGCCGTCCGACGATCTCGAATCCCCGGCTTCGGTAGAGACCCTGCGCGCTTCGGTTCCCTTCCCGTACTTCGAGGAAGATGCGGACGACGCCCCGGGTCCGCGCTTCGCCGAGAACCGCGTCCACCAATTCGCCCCCGATCCCGCGCCGGCGGTCGCTCGGGGCCACGGCGAGATCCCCCAGTTCCGCCTCCCGCCCGACGAACCACACGGCGGCGTATCCCGCGATGCGCGCCTCTTCGTACACGGCGGAGAGGAGAACCGCGTCCCGGCGCCGCAGCAGGTTTCTGAACGTCCGTTCGGACCATGGAGTGGCGAAGCAGGCCTCTTCGATCGCCGTCACCTGCCCCAGATCCGCCTCGATAAGCGGCCGGATGCGAAGAGTCCGCCTACCGGGATCCGCCATGGCGCCCGACCTGGCGTTCGGCTCCGGAACTCCGGACATATCGGGGTTCCCACGCGTCGATGTCCGCGACCCGGCCGGCCGGGAGCCTCTCGGCCAGCCACAGGAGCGCGCCCGCGCGCGGCACGCCGAGAAACGGGGGGAGCACACCTCCGCCGCGAGCCTCGATCCTGGCGCGGTGCCGGATCGCACCCTCCCCGGCGAAGAACCACGACCCGGGATCCTCCAGCCCCTCGACCCAGCGATCGATGTCGCACGCCTCCGGCCCGCGGATCGGGGCCTCCAGCGGCCCGTTGGCCCAGGCGGCCCCGTACACCTCGCCCCGCCGGGCGTCGAAGAGTGCGCAAACGCGGTCACGCCCCGCGGAGGCGGCGACGGAGCGAAGGCTCGAATAGGCGAAGAGGGGCACACCTCTCGCGTGACACCAGCCCTTCGCGAGCGAAGCCGCGATCCGCACGCCGGTGAAGGAGCCGGGCCCCGCCCCGATGATCACGCGTTCGATGCCGTCGACGCCGATCCGGGCACGCGCGAGCATGCGCTCTACCTCGTCGAGCACGGTCTCCGAGTGCGTCGCGCGGACGGCCAGCGCGCACTCGGAAATCAGGGTGTCGCCGCGGCCCACGGCGATGCTGCCGAGGCTCGTACTCGTCTCGAGCGCCAGACTCAGCACGCGGACGCCTCCTCCCCGCCGGCGTACAGACCCGGATCGGGGACCGGCGGCACCCGGCCCAGCCCGCGCGCGGTCACCCGGCGCAGCACACCCGTGGCGCTCCCGGCGGCCCCATCCGCCGCGTCCGCCCCCTCGGCGAACTCAAGCCGAACTTCCCAGCGGTCGACCGGAAGCTCCTCCCCGGCACGCTCGGCCCACTCGACGAAGACCGCTCCCGGGTGGGCTTCGAGTTCCTCCCACCCGAGGGCGAGGAGTTCGGACGGATCGCCGAGACGGTACAGATCCGCGTGCCCGACCGGACCCCGGTCGCCGGCGTACCAGTGGACGAGCGTGTAGGTCGGGCTTGTCACGGCTTCGTCCACGCCCGCTCCGGCACAGGCCGCCTGTGTGAACCGCGTCTTCCCGGCGCCGAGCGGTCCGGTGAGCGCGACGAAGACCTCCTCGCGATCCGCGACCGCGCCGACCTCCCGCCCCCAGCGCGCGAGCCCCGCCTCGTCCAGCACGGCACTCCTCATGCCGAATCCCCCGCGGAGACCGGCAGTCCCGGCGGTCGCGTCCCCTTCCCGTCGCCGATCCGGGCGCGGATCTCGAACAGTTCGTCCCGCAGCCGGGCCGCCGTTTCGAAGTCGAGCGCAGCCGCCGCGGCACGCATGTCCTTTTCGATCGCCTCGGCCAGCGCCTCCGGCGACAGTTCCTCGTACGAGCCTTCCCGTTCGTGCACGGCGGGCTGCGCCTCCCGCGCGTCGGCCACCGCGGTCGAGAACCGGATCTCCCGCACCGACTTCACGATCGAGCGCGGCTCGATCCCATGCTCCCGGTTGTATTCCGCCTGCACTTCGCGGCGCCGCGCCGTCTCATCCATCGCGCGCCGCATCGAATCCGTCACCTTGTCCGCGTACAGAATCGCCTTCCCGGCGAGGTTCCGAGCCGCGCGCCCGATCGTCTGCACGAGCGACCGATCCGAACGAAGGAAACCCTCCTTGTCCGCGTCGAGGATCGCGACGAGGGAGACCTCCGGCAGGTCGAGGCCCTCGCGCAGCAGATTGATCCCGACGAGGACATCGAATGTCCCCAACCGCAGATCGCGGAGGATCTTCACACGGTCGATCGCCGCAATGTCCGAGTGCATGTAGCGCACCCGCACGCCCCGCACCGCGAGGAACTCCGACAGATCTTCCGCCATCCGCTTCGTCAGCGTCGTCACGAGCACGCGCTCGCGCCGCTCCGTCCGGCGGCGGATTTCGCCGAGCAGGTCGTCCACCTGTCCGCGGACCGGTCGCACCTCCACTTCCGGATCCAGCAGTCCCGTCGGCCGAATCAACTGTTCGACGACGACGCCCCCGCTCTTCCGCAACTCGTACTCGCCCGGCGTCGCGCTGACGAAGATCGCGCTCGGCACGAGATCTTCCCATTCCCGGAACGACAGCGGCCGGTTGTCCAGCGCGGACGGGAGCCGGAAACCGAACTCGACCAGCGTCGTCTTTCGACTGCGGTCCCCCTCGTACATGCCGCCGATCTGCGGGATCGACACGTGGGACTCGTCCACGACGACCACATAGTCCTCCGGGAAATAGTCGAGGAGACAGTAGGGGCGGCTGCCCGGCGCCCGGCCGTCCAGGTGCCGGCTGTAGTTCTCGATCCCGGGACAGAACCCCACCTCCGTCAGCATCTCGAGATCGAATCGGGTGCGCTGCTCCAGGCGTTGCGCCTCGAGGAGCCGGCCATCCTGCCGAAGGTGCAGCAGCCGTTCCTCCAGCTCCACGTAGATGGCGTGCCGGGCCTCCTCCAGTCGATGGCCGAGTGTGGCGTAGTGCGTGGCCGGAAAGATCGAGGTTTCCGGGAGGCGCGTGATCGTGACGCCGGTCATCGGATCGATCTTCGAGATGCGTTCGATCGCGTCGCCCCACATCTCGACCCTGACGCCCTGCTCTTCGTACGCGGGCAGGATCTCGATCACGTCGCCCCGCACCCGGAAGGTGCCGCGCACGAAATCGAGATCGTTCCGCGAATACTGGATCTGCACGAGTCCGGAGAGGATCTCCCGACGGGAGATGTCCTGACCTTCGCGCAACGTGAGCATGAGTTCGCGGTACCCCGCGGGATCCCCGAGTCCGTAGATCGCGGACACGGAGGCGACGACAATCACATCCCGCCTTTCCATGAGGGCGGACGTCGCGCGGAGCCGCAGCCGATCTATATCCTCATTGATGGATGCATCTTTCTCTATGAAAGTATCCGTCGCGGGAACATAGGCCTCGGGCTGGTAATAGTCGTAGTAGGAGATGAAATACTCGACGGCATTGCGGGGAAAGAACTGCCGCAGTTCTCCATACAGCTGAGCGGCGAGCGTCTTGTTGTGGCTCATGACGAGCGTCGGGCGATTGACCTCGGCGATCATCGCGGCCAGCGTCACCGTCTTTCCGCTGCCTGTCACGCCCAGCAGTGTCTGCCATTCGTCGCCGCGGCGCACGCCCTCGGCCAACTCGCGAATCGCGGTGGGCTGGTCGCCCATCGGCTCGAATGGAAGCTGAAGGTCGAAGCGGGGCATGGTCTCGGATCTGGCAGCCGGTCACTCGATGGTGAGGCCGCTCTCCCCGAAGGACTCCTTCCGTTCGACGGAGATTACGCCCTTCACGCCCTGAACCTTGCGCATGACTTTCTGCAGATGCGTCAGGTTCTCGACTTCGACGACGAACTGCCCGCGCATCCCTCCCTCGACCCCCTTGATGTCGGCCGACTGAATGTTCGTACCGGTGTCGCTGACCGCGCGCGCGATGTCCGCGAACAGACCGTGGCGGTCCGTCCCCTCCATGACGATGCGGATCAGGAACCGGCGCTCCCCGTGCGCCTGCCACTCGATCTCCACCCGGCGCTCGGGAGCGTTGGAGAGGTTCAGGACGTTCGGACAGTCCTGCCTGTGGATCGAAACGCCGCGGCCCCGGGTGATATAGCCGATGACCCGGTCGCCGGGGACCGGCTGGCAACACTGCGAGTACCGGACCATCAGGTTCTCCATCCCCTGGATCCGGATCCCCTGCCCGCCTCCGCCCCAGACCTTGTCCACGAGCTTGTGGAGCGGACTCGGACTCTTCTGCGGCACCTCCGGGATGACCTCGGGGAGGATGGCCCGCATTACGCGCGTGAGCCCCACGTCCCCCCGGCCGGCCGCCGCATAGAGGGCATCCGATCCTTCGTATCCCAGCGTATCGCACGCCGCCCTGAGAGCCGCTTCATCCACCTTCCCCCGACGGCGGCGCCTCCACTCCCGTTGAACGATGTCCTTCCCCAACTGGAGCGCGGACTCCTGCTCTTCATCCCGGATCCACTGCCGGATCTCGTGGCGGGCCTTGCTGCTCCGCACGAAGCCCAGCCAGTCCCGGCTCGGCGTCTGCGAATCGGAGGTGAGGATGTGCACGGTGTCCCCGTTCCGGAGCGGACGGCTGAGCGGGGCGATCCGTTCGTTCACTTTCGCCCCCTTGCAGCGCAGCCCGACCTCGGTGTGCACGGCGAAGGCGAAGTCGATGGGCGTGGCCCCTTTCGGCAACTGCTTGACGTCTCCCGCCGGAGTGAAGACGAAGATCTCGTCCTGGAACAGGTCGATGCGGAGGAACTCCATGAACTCCTCCGGCTCGCGCGTCTCCTGCTGCCATTCGAGTACCTGCCGGAACCACGCGAGTTCGTCGTCGACGTCATCTCCGGACCGTCCCTCCTTGTAGCGCCAGTGCGCCGCGATCCCGTACTCGGCGGTGCGGTGCATCTCGTCCGTGCGGATCTGGATCTCGTACAGCGCGCCGCCGGGGCCGAAGATCGTCGTGTGCAGGCTCTGGTACATGTTCGACTTCGGCGTGGCGATGAAGTCGTGGAAGCGCTCGGTGAGCGGCGTCCACTTGTTGTGCACGATGCCGAGGGCGTGGTAGCAGTCGCGCACGGAGTCCACGATGATCCGCATCGCCAGCGTATCGTAGACCTCTTCGTACGGCTTGTCGCGCTTCACCATCTTGCCGTAGATGGACCAGAGGTGCTTGGGGCGCCCCGTGACTTCGCAACCGACGCCGGCGGCGTCCAGTTCGGCCCGGAGCGGCTCCTCCATGCGTCGGATCAGTCCCTCGCGCTCGCCCCGCGTGGCGTTGACTTCCTTCACGAGCTTTCTGTACCCCTCGGGCTCCAGGAACTTGAAGGCGAGATCTTCGAGCTCCCACTTGAGGCGGGCCACCCCGAGGCGGTGGGCGAGCGGCGCGTAGATCTCCCGGGTTTCGAGCGCGATCCGCTCGCGGGCGCCCGCCGGCATGTGCTCCAGCGTCCGCATGTTGTGGAGACGGTCCGCGAGCTTGACCATGATCACGCGCGCGTCGCGGGCCATGGAGAGGAGGAGTTTGCGGTAGGTCTCGACCTGGCGTTCCGCCATGGAGCCGAACGCGAACAGCGAGATCTTCGTAAGACCGTCCACGATGATGGCGATTTCCTCGCCGAACTCCGTCCGGATCTCGTCCACGGTCGTATCCGTGTCCTCCACCACATCGTGGAGGAGCGAAGCGGCGATGCTCACGGTGTCGAGGCGGATCTCGATGAGGATCTTGGCGACTTCCACGCAGTGGCGGATGTAATCCTCGCCAGAGCGGCGCTTCTGGCCCTCGTGCTTCTCCAGGCTGTACTGGAACGCAAGTGCGAGCAGATCGAGGTCGAGGCGGGCCTCGTAGCCCTCGATCGCCTTCATGAAGTCCTCGGGCAGCAGCGAGCGCGGGCCCGCTCCCGGCGCGGCCCGGTCCACTTCCCGCTTGAGGCTGCTCTCCACGCTACGCGCTCCGTCGCTGAGACGTCACCGCCCGAGCGCCGCGATCCATCGGCCCGGGCAACCCGTAAAGGTAGCAGTAGCGCGCGAGTTCGGCGCGGGCCGGGCGGGGAGCGAGTGTTGCGTCCGGGACGCGACGTCAGCAGATGCCGCGTTCGCGAAGGCTCACGTAGGCGCGGTCGCCGAGGATAATGTGGTCGCGGACGGGGATGCCGAGGAGCCGGCCGCTCTCGACGAGCTGGCAGGTTACCGCGATATCTTCGGGCGATGGTTCGGGCTCGCCGCTCGGATGGTTGTGGGCGAGGATGACGGAGGCCGAGGCCGTGGCGATCGCCGGCGCGAAGACTTCCCGCGGGTGGACGAGGGAGCTGTTCAGAAGCCCCACCGTGAGTCGGCGCTCGAGCAGAACCTGGCTCTGCGTATCCAGGTAGATGACCCAGAATTCCTCCTGCCGACGATCCCTCAGCAGGGGGCCGAGGCGTCCGAACACGTCGGCTGGACTGCGGATGCGCGCGCTGGCGCGGGCGGGCTCGGCCGCCTGTCGCCGGCCAAGCGCGAGCGCGGCGGCCACGGCGGCCGAGCGGGCCGGGCCCACTCCCCCGGTCCGCTCGAGTTCGGCCGGCTCCGCCCGCCCCATCTCCCTCAGCGAGCCGCCGAAGTCGGCCAGCAAACGGCCGGCGACGTCAACGGCGGAACGCCCCGTCGCGCCCGCACCGAGCACCACCGCGAGCAGTTCCGTCGTCGAAAGCGCGTCGGGGCTGAAGCGGCGGAGCCGCTCCCGCGGACGTTCGCTTGCCGGGAGTTCGAGGATCTTCGGAGCCATGCCATCATGTATCCCCGCGGCCATGAATTCCGTCTCAACTCCGGGGTAGCGGAGGGTATATCGTCCTCGGCGCCGGTGGCACACTCTGATCCGATCGCGCATCTTGCGAGCACCCTGGCGGCCGAGGATGCACACCCGAGCCGGGGCGGGATTCGCGCGCGCGACCGCGCGAACTCCCGAGTCCCTGTCTCCTCACCGTCAGGAGGACCACATGACTTCACGATGGCGCAGGTTCCCCGCCGCCACGACGCTCATCTTCGCCGCCGTCCTCGCGGCGTGCGGCCCGTCCCCCGCAATCCGGACCATCCCGCTCGAAGCGCCGCTCCTGCTGCGGATGGCGCCGCCCGAGGGTCAGGTATCGCGCTACGCCTTCTCCATGGACACAAGCATCGAGAGTCCCATGATGCCATCGACCGACGGCCCGCTCGTAACCATGGCGTGGCAACAGGTTCAGACAGTCCTGAGCACGGATGACGATGTCTTTCGAATCCGCGGGGCGGTCGATTCGGCCAGCACGACGATCGGGATGCCGATGCCGGGGATGGACGGCATGCTGCCCGACCTCTCCGGCATGTCCTTCACTGTCGACATGGACCCGCGCGGCAGCGTCCTGCAAGTCGTGGAGAGTGAGGGAGTGCCGGAAGATGCCGGGGTGAGCGTCGAGAGCATGTTGCAGGGAGCCGGCCATTCCGTGCTGCCCGAAGAGGAGGTCAGCCCGGGCGATTCCTGGATGGTCGAGACGCCGATCGAGATGCCGATGGGGACCGGCGGAACGATGTCGATGGACATGGAATTCACGTACACGTTCGTGAGTCTCGCCGGCGGCCTCGCCACGCTCTCGTTCGAGGGGCCGATGGATATGGACATGGACATGCAAGGCATGGCGATGAGCGGCTCGGGGACCCTGTCCGGAACGCTGGTCGTCGACCTGATCGAGGGCCGGCACGTGAGCCAGACGAGCCGGCAGAACATGGAAATGAGCGTGGCCGGGACGTCGATGACGGTGAATACGACGACGACACTCGAACTGATGCCGGACAGTTGACGCGGAACCGGCCGCCGGAGTCCCGAACCCCTGAACCTCAATGGAGGACCCATGAAACCAGTTCTGCGCGGTGTCGGCACCGCCGCCCTGATCGCCGTGGCGTTCGCTCTCCCCGTGAGCGGGCAGACGCTCCTTCGACTCGCCCCGCCCGACGGTCAGGAGAGTCGATACATCTTCTCCATGGAAATGACCATGGAGAACCCGATGATGCCTCCCGGACCTGCCATTACGCTCCACGCCCGTCTGACGCAGACGATCCTGGGCGCGACGGAGGAGGGCATCCGGGCCGGCGCCGTGATCGACTCGTCCTCGATGACCTCGGTCATCCCGGGGGCCAACGCGGTGGACCTCTCCGGGAGCGCCTTTACGATCGAAACGGACTCGCGCGGACGGGTGCTGAGCGTTGTCGCCGACGAAGCCGCGAACTCCGACGCCCGGGAGTTCGGTGAGCCGCTGTTCGAAGGCACAGACTTCTTCTGGCTACCCGAGACCGAGGTCGCCGCGGGAGATTCCTGGACGGAGACCGTACCGGTCCCCATGGCGGTGGGCGGGCCTGCGCAAGTCTTGGACGTGGAACTCACGTACACGCTCTCGAGCCTGGAGGACGGTCGGGCGACGATCGCGTTTTCCGGCGCCGTGGAGTCCAGTGTCAATATAGGCGGGATGCCGGCAAGCATCAGCGGAGAGCTGAGCGGATCGATGATCGTGGACCTGGCCGAGGGCCGGTACGTCCTTCAGGAGAGCCTGACGAAGCTCGAGATGGTGGCAAGCGGGATGGCCATGCCGCTGGAAACGACGACGACGCTCGAACTGGTCAGCGATCCGAGCTAGCAGGCCTCATCGGCAGGACAATGCGGGATGCGTGGACCGCGTTGCGCTGTACCGTCCACTCCGGGACGCTTTCGTCGCGGGGATAGCGGAGGAAGGTGTCCGCATCCGCGCCGGCGAGGGCGACCCGGATGCGGTGGCCGGCGCGGAACAGTACCGACGTCGCCCACAGGTCGAAGCTCAGCTCCGCGACCTCCCCCGGCACGAGCGGGAGGGCGTCGGCGCGCGACTCGCTGCGGTGCGGCCCGTACTTGCGGTACAGCGGCGGGTCGTCCGTGACCGCGCGCATGACGCCGCGGAGCTGTCCCTCGGTGATGTACCGCACGGTGCCGTCCGGAGCGACATCTTCCAGGTAGACGATGAAGGCGCCGTCCGTCTCTGTGGACGCCAAGTGCAACGTGACGACGGGGTGGCCGGTGACTTCGGTATCGACGACTAGCGGAGTGCCGGTGTAGGTCAGCAGCTTCTCATCCTCCGCGCGGCGGTCGCCGTACACGACATCGCCGCCCCCGCCGTTCGTGTACCAGCGGTTCCGGGTCCCAGTCGTGGCGCTGAAGTCGACGGTGTAGGGGTCTTCCGCGACGTCCGAGGCGGGAGCTTCCGTCGACAGCGTGCCACCCTCGCCGAAGTACCATGTCACGTCGTCGAAACCCGGCGGCGGCCATGTCTCCGTGCGCGTCCAGCGATCGGCGCCCAGCGTGTAGTAGTGGATCTCGGTCGGAGTTTCCCCGGATCCATCCTCTCTGAGGTGAGCGTCGAAGAACGCGACGAGTTCCTCGAACCGGGCATCGGCGTCGGGTTGTACGGGCGTGTCCTCCGCCTTGAACGGGTCCGTGTCGTTGCGCGCGCCGTGATCCCACGGGCCGATGAAGACCTGCTGCGGGTTGGAGATC